>CAZDMM010000569.1:0-5294 GCA_964505845.1 uncultured Caldilineaceae bacterium | reverse complement strand
CCATCGAGCGGATTCGGGGCGTTGGCGGAACTGAATTCGTTTTTACCAAGCGGGTTGACACTCTGGCGCTGGGTGAACTAACCGCTCATGATTTTGAAATCGAAGTTGGGACCATGGCCTATGGGTTTGAGCTTGACGGTATTTTAGGCATGGACTTTCTCCGGCAAGTTGAGGCCGTCATAGATTTGGCTCGACTGGAAATAAGAGGCTGATGCATCTGGCTTAAAAAATTAGCACCCAAATGAACCAAGACCTCTTCCAGAGCGATTCGCCTCTACCTGGGAAAAGGTAAAAGGGGATTTCTGCAATAACGATTGTAAATTCAAACAAGGTATGTTATTATACTGCCAATGAAAAAGCCTCGCGCCAACGGGGCTTCGCCCGGAACAGGTGTCTGCGCACCAGCCCGGTTTGTATCGTGCATGGTAGCATATTTGCGCCGCCCTTTGACCAGGCGGCGCTTTTTGTTTGAAACTATCCCTACCGGACAATCCCGATAAAACTGAATTTAATGAGGAGTTCATAGAGTTATCGAAATGTCCGCTATTTCAAAGTTAGGCCGCTAGGGGTTGGACTAGTTAGTCAACCGGAGTAGAAAGAATGGCGAAAGATTTTTATGATAAAATGGCCCCTTTCTATCATATGATTTATTCTAATTGGGAACAGAGTATTGAGCGTCAAGCAACTCAATTAGACAAGGTTATTCGCGGAAATTGGGGGAATGAAGTTCGGGACATCTTGGATGTCTCTTGTGGCATTGGCACCCAAGCCTTGGGTCTGGCCCAACTTAATTATCAAGTGACCGCTTCAGACCTATCAGAAGGTGCTGTAGAACGGGCCAAACAGGAAGCGCAAAAACAAAGGGTAGAGATATCATTTTCTGTGGCAGATATGCGTCAAGCTTACAACCATCATCAATCGCAGTTTGATATAGTGATTTCGTGTGATAATGCTGTTCCCCATCTCCTAACCGATGATGACATATTACAAGCATTTACACAGTTTTATGAATGTCTACGATCTGGAGGCGGAGTCCTCATCACAGTTCGAGATTATGAAAAAGAAGAACGACAAACCCAGATTAAGCCGGAGAATGTTCAAATAGAGGATGGGAAACGATACATTTTGTTTCAGGTATGGGAATTTGAAGGGGAAGTCTATGAAATGTCGATGTATGTTATTCAGGATGAGAGAAGTGGGGAGTGTAAGACCGAAGTAATGCGAGCGAAATATTATGCAATAGGAACAACACGATTGCTAGGATTATTGAAAGAAGCGGGATTTAAAGACATCAAAAGAGTGGATGGGGCATATTATCAGCCAGTATTGGTGGGTACAAAGAAGAAATGAAGCCAGGTTTCAAAAGTTGAGATGTTTGGACTAATCTTGTACCCGGCGAAAGCTAAGTTTTATTTTTGCACATATGAGGCAAAATCGTTGTCATAATAATTAGAGAAAAACATGCCAGAGAAACTTGGACGCTACGAAATACTGGAACAGATTGGACAAGGCGGTTTTGCTACTGTTTACCGGGCCAGAGACACTGCACTGAACCGCTTGGTGGCCTTGAAAGAACTGCGCCCTCCTCTCCTTCAAGACACCAGCTGGGTCAAACGCTTCAACTTAGAAATTATCACCGCTGTAGCTGAAGCTCTCGATTATGCCCACCACCATGGTATTCTGCATCGCGACCTGAAACCGGCCAATATCCTACTTGACTCTAAACGCGGCCCGCTCTTAACCGACTTTGGCCTAGCCAAATTGTTGGCTGAGGGCGATGGCAGCCTGACCGCCCAAGGGGTCATCGCCGGAACACCTGCCTACATCGCCCCGGAAATATGGCACAACGACAGTGCTACCCCCCAGTCAGATATCTATGCTCTGGGCTGTATTTTGTACGAACTACTCACCGGTCGGCGACTATTTGAGGGTGATTCCCCCCCGGCAGTAATGATGGCCCACTTTACTCCCTTGGTTTTACCTGAGCAGTGGCCGCCCGATGTACCGGTGGCGATGAACAACATCCTGGCTAAGGCCGTAGCCAAACAAGCAAGCGATAGATATGCCTCTGCCGCAGCATTGCTTACGGCATTGACAACCTCACCAGGCACTCAACCGATTGCCTCATATCCCGATGAAACTGCGACCTTACCGACCCTACCCGCCGCTGCTACCGCAGGCACCCGGCATATAGATTGGGGTGAAGCGCCCGATGTCAACCTTTTCTACGGTAGACAGATTGAGGCCCAACAGTTGCGACAATGGCTGGTTGAGGATAACAGCCGTTTAGTTGGAGTGTTGGGAATGGGCGGCATTGGCAAAACAGCTCTGGTCACCTGGCTGGCCGAGCAGGTGCAGGCTGAGTTCGAGGTGCTCATCTGGCGTTCATTACGCAATGCGCCACCTCCAACTGAACTTCTGACTGACTGGATCCTGACCCTCTCCGGACAGAAAGTTTATAATCTGCCCAATGAGATGGATAAGTGTATCTCGCTATTGATGCAGTATCTGGCCCAAAAGCGCTGTTTGTTGGTGCTGGATAATGCTGAGTCTATTCTCCAGACCGGCGAGCGGGCCGGTCACTATCGAGAGGGGTACGAAGCCTATGGTCAGCTTCTCCAACGGGTCGGTGAGAGTCGCCACCAAAGCTGTCTACTCCTGACTAGTAGGGAAAAACCTCGTGAGTTTGCTTCCCTTGAAGGCAACCGGACGCCCGTGCATACCCTGCGCTTGGCTAATATTGACACTGAGGCTGGTCAAGCCATTTTGCAAGACCGGGGGTTAAGTGGTTGCCGTGAGAACTGGGTGGCGTTACTTGATCGCTATTCCGGTAACCCCCTGGCCTTAAAGTTGGTAGCCGAAACAGTACGTGAACTCTTCTTTGGCGATATCAGCGCCTTTCTGGCCGAAAAAGTGACCATTTTTGGTGGGGTACGCGATTTGCTGGTCCAGCACTTTGACCGCTTATCATCGTTAGAACAGGAGTTACTGATTTGGTTGGCTATTGAACGGGAGCCAGTTGACCCGGAACTATTGCAAGAGAATCTGGTGCAATCGATCTCCCGCCGCGAGCTACTGGAAACCCTGCGCAACCTCAATCGCTGTTCACTGCTGGAACAAACTGAACATGGCTTCACCCTGCAAAATGTAGTGATGGAGTTCCTGACGGATTACCTGATCGACACAACCGGCCAGGAAATCATCAATCGGCAAGCCAAAATCGTAACTCTCAACCGGTTTGCCTTGATTAAAGCCCAAACCAAAGAATATATCCGGGCCAGCCAAACCCGGCTCATTTTACAGCCAGTAGCAGAGCGGTTGGTGGAGAATATGGGACAGGCAGGACTTGAGACTCGCTTGGGAGAGATTCTAGAAACGATACGGCAGGTCGGCCAACCTGGGTATACGGCGGGCAATATCCTCAATTTGGTGTTGCATTTGAGACTTGAAGCCAGTAATTTTGATTTTTCCAGACTGGCTGTGTGGCAGGCCTGTCTGCGGGGTATGCGTTTGCCTGATGTTAATTTTGCCTGGGCTGATCTGACCAAGACTATATTTACAGACACTTTCGGGGTTATTACTACAGTGGCCTTTAGCCCGAATGGACAGTTGTTGGCAGCGGGTTCGGCTGACGGGCAGATTCGCGTGTGGCAGGCCATGGATGGTCAGACTCTCCTTACCTGGGCAGGCCATATCGGCTGGGTGGGGTCAGTAACCTTTAGTCCCGATGAACAGATTTTAGCAAGTGGCGGTAGTGACCAAATGGTGCGTTTGTGGGATGTGCATACCGGCCAATGTCTCAAAACGTTGGTGGGACACACCAATACGGTCCGGCCAGTCGTCTTCAGCCCCGATGGTCAGATCTTGGTCAGTAGTGGTGGCGACTACATTGTACGTTTGTGGGATGTTTCCTCTGGTCAAAGCCTCAAGACGTTTGTGGGTCACACCAACAGGGTCTCGTCAATTGCCTTCAGCCCCGATGGTCAGATCTTGGTCAGTAGTGGTGGCGACTACATTGTACGTTTGTGGGATGTTTCCTCTGGTCAAAGCCTCAAGACGTTTGTGGGTCACACAGAAGAGGTCTGGTCAACTGCCTTCAGCCCAGATGGTCAGATCCTGGCAAGCGGCAGTGCGGATCAAACGATACGATTGTGGAATGTCCACACTGGTCAAAGTCTAAAAATGTTGACAGGGCATACTGAGTGGATTCACTCAGTGACCTTTAACCCTGATGGTCAAATCCTAGCCAGTGGTAGTTATGATCAAACAGTACGTTTGTGGAATATCCACACTGGCCAAAGCCTCAAAACGTTAACGGATCACACCAGCCATATCTGGTCAGTCGCCTTTAATCTTGATGGCAAGATTCTGGCCAGTGGCAGTGGTGACCAAACGGTGCGGTTATGGGATGTCCACACTGGCCAAACTCTAAAAACGCTATCGGGTCATACTAACCAAGTTTTTTCGGTTGCTTTCAGCCCCGATGGTAATACCCTGGCCAGTAGCGGTGGTGACCGGACAGTCCGCTTATGGGATGTCCACACCGGCCAAATCTTCAAAATGTTGGTGGGTCATACTGACAGAGTTGTGTCAGTAGCCTTCAGCCTTAATGGCAAGATTCTGGCCAGTGGCAGTGGTGACCAAACGGTGCGATTATGGGATGTCCGCAATGGCCAAACTCTAAAAACGCTATTGGGTCACACTAACCAAGTCACGTCAGTAGCTTTTAGTTTTGATGACAAGATTCTGGCCAGTAGTAGTGTGGATGAAACCATCAAACTCTGGGACGTGCAGACGGGTGAATGCCTCAAAACCCTGTGGTCCGACCGTCCATATGAACGCATGAATATCACCGGCGTCACCGGGTTAACTGAGGCCCAGAAGACTACTCTCAAAGTATTAGGGGCAGTAGAGGATGCATAATAAAATAACCCAACGCCTGACCAAGTATCAATCAGTTTTTCACTTAGAATTTGTCGTAACTTATAACCTGATGCTCTCAAACCAATACATAAGGAAGCCGTATATGAGCCAAGTAGTCCTGGATATTCCTAACGAATCGCTCCTGGCTTTAAAGGTTTCTCCAATCGAGGCCAGTGAATTGCTGCGGTTAATGTCGGCGGTGAAGCTCTTTGAATTGGGGCGGCTTTCCTCCGGTGCGGCAGCTCGCCCGGCCGGGGTGCCGCGCGTTGTCTTTTTAGCCCGGCTGGCCGATTTTGGGGTGGATACCTTTAGCCTGACCGAAGAACATCTCCACCAAGAGACGTGCCTTGCCTGAAATCATCTGTAATACC
>CAZDMM010000568.1:0-5301 GCA_964505845.1 uncultured Caldilineaceae bacterium | reverse complement strand
CCGGCGGCGTCATCATAAATCACATAGGCCGCTCCCGGCCCATCTTCCGGGCGGCCCACGCTGCCCACACCCACCACCAACGTATCACCTGAACGCAGGATGATCGGGTGGTGGGTTAATTTTTGCAGGTGATTGTCAGCCGTAAAGCGCCAGGCAATCTGGCGATGGGTGTGCCCGTGAAACAGCACGGGCATGTTGGCCTCAGCCAGACCTCCAATGATTTGCCATAAAGTTTCAGATTCAAAATGGAGGTAGGGGAAAAGCTGCGGCAGAGACACTTCCCGCCGGCGGCGGTGGAGATCGGCCAGGCTAGCCAGGTTTGAGGGCCAGAAGGGAGTGGCGTGGCTGAGCCAGAAATTTTTATATTGGCGCACCGGCGGCAGCCCCAGCGCCCACTGCTGATTTTCCGGCGAGAGATGGGGCCAGCCCGTCACCTCCCAATTGCCAAAAACTGCCGGCGCATCGAGGTCACGCACCAGCGCCACACAATCATCAATGCCTACATCCCCCAGGCAAAAATAAGCCTCCACCCCCTGCTGCTGGGCGTGGCGCAGCATCGCCTCCAACGCGGCGGTGTGGTTGTGAACATCGGAGAAGATGGCGCAGCGCATGGCCGCACAGAGTAGCACAAGAAGAAGGATAAGGCAAGGGGATTACAGCTTCCTCAGCCATTCTCATTTTGAGAGGGAACTAGCTCCAATGCTCGGCGTTGGAGCCAAATCTGGACGCTCTGCGTCCCCACGCCCTACGACGCACAGCGTCGTAGCTTATGTTACCACGCCGAGCGTGGTAACAAGCTTTAAAAATGAGAACTGCTGGTACTGCCTCAACTGCTTAGACATCCCCTCAAAATTAGGCTATAATTCCCCAACTCCATTAATTTTCAGGAGTGTTCACAAACCTGTGGCACAGGGCGTAGCCTCCCTTTGGGACCGCCAAAGATGAAAATTGGTTATTGGTAATTACCAATAACCAATTACTAAGTAAGTGTCCAAAAACAACTTGTGGATTTTAAGGGGAAAAACCGGGACAAATCCACAAGTTAAAAACGGACGATTACTAATAACCAATAACCAATCTCTATTTCCGAGGAGAATATAACCCTTGACCAAATACCAGCGCGTCACCGGCATGCGGGACGTCCTTTTTGACGACCAGCCCTATTGGCGCTTCATTTTAGCCAAAATTCAAGAAACGGTAGATTTATTCGGCTACCAGCGGCTTGATACCCCGCTGCTGGAGCAGGCCAGCCTCTTTGTGCGCGGCGTGGGTGAAGGCACCGACATCGTGGAGAAAGAGATGTACATCTTTGACGACCGCGACGGCGACCAATTGGCTCTGCGCCCGGAATTTACCGCCGGCATCATGCGGGCCTACATTGAAAACGGCCTGCACACCCTGCCCAGCCCGCTGCGGGTGTGGACCACCGGCCCCCTCTTTCGCCACGAAAGGCCGCAAGCCGGGCGCTATCG
The DNA here is from genome assembly GCA_964505845.1 of uncultured Caldilineaceae bacterium. Lineage (GTDB taxonomy): Bacteria > Chloroflexota > Anaerolineae > 4572-78 > J111 > DSQQ01. The sequence continues at coordinate 3,829 of CAZDMM010000568.1, read as the reverse complement.
CCAGCACAGCCAGTTTGATATTGAGGTCATCGGTGAGGCAGACCCGGCCATTGATGTCGAGGTTATCAGCGTGGCCTGGCATCTTTTTACCAATTTGGGCTTTTACGGCCTGCGGCTGTACATCAACTCCACCGGCTGCCCGGTCTGCAAACCGGCCTACATTCAAACGCTGGTCAAATATTTTAGCGCCTATGCCGACAAGTTGCCGCCCGATGACAAAATGCGCTTGCAGAAAAATCCGCTCCGCATCCTGGATAGCAAAGAGCCGGCCACCCAGGCCCTGCTGGAAAAAGCGCCGCGCATCACCGAGCATCTGTGCGCCGATTGCGCCAGCCACTTTAGCCGCTTAAAAAGTTACCTGGAAGCCATTGGCCGGGCCTACGTGGTGGATTATCGCATTGTGCGCGGGCTGGATTACTACACCAAAACCGTGTTTGAAATCAAAGCCGACGGCCTGGGCAGTCAGGATACCATTTGCGGCGGCGGCCGCTACGATGGCTTGATTGAAGAGTTGGGTGGACGCCCCACGCCCGGCATCGGTTTTGGTTCCGGCATCGAACGTTACATGATTGCGCTGCGCCACCTGGGAGTCCAGCCGCCGCCAGAGCCGCTGCCCCAAGTGACCGTGTCGTACCTGGGCGAGCCGGCCAAATTGGCCGCCCTGAGGCTGGTCGAAAAGCTGCATGGGGAAAACATCGGTGCGCTCTTTACGCCCGGCGACCGCAGCTTGAAAGCGCAGCTCAAAAGCGCCGACCGCATCAAGGCCGCCTTTGCCATCATTTTGGGCGAGGATGAAGTCAAAGCGGGCCAGGCCACCGTGCGCGATTTACACAGCAGCCAGCAAACCCTGGTGGCCCTGGAGGCCGTCCCCACCTGGCTAAGGGAAAATTTGCGGTAAAGGAGGCTCGATGACGGACAACCCTCATCGCCTGGCCTTTAGCCAGATTGGGCTGCTCTATCACCCCAAGCTGGCCGAGTCGCGGGTGATGGCCGCCGAAATGTTGGAATTTATCGAGGGCCTGGGCGCCTCGGCCTGGGTCAGCTCCAGTTGGAGCGAAGAAAGCATCAAAGACCGCCTCAAGGAGCTTGATTTGCTCATCACCCTGGGCGGCGACGGCTCGCTGCTGCGGGCGGCCCGCCTGACGGCGCGGGCGGCCATCCCCATTTTGGGTATCAATATGGGGCGCTTGGGCTTTTTGGTGGAGGTGCAGCCGGCCGAGTGGCCGGAGCGAGTGCGCCAAACCCTGCTGGGCCACGGCTGGATTGAAGAGCGCATGATGGTTCACGCCGAGCATTACCACGAAGGCCAACTGGTCAGAACCTACGAGGCGCTCAATGAGGTGGTGATTGGCCGGGGCGAGTTTGCCCGCGTGGTGCGCCTGCACACCGATATTGATGGCGTTTTTTTGACCACCTACACCGCCGACGGCTTGATTATCGCTACGGCCACCGGCTCCACCGCCTACGCCCTGGCCGCCGGGGGGCCAATCCTGCCGCCGGAATTGGAAAACTTTTTGCTGGTTCCCCTGGCCCCTCACCTCAGCCTGGAGCGGGCAGTGGTCTTATCCAAAGGGGTGACTGTGACTGTCCAGGTTTCTACCGACCATACCGCCATCTTGACGGTGGACGGTCAATTTGAAATCGAACTGGCCGACCAGGATCAGGTGGTGATGCGGGCCAGCCCCTGGGTAGGGCGGTTTGTGCGCTTGCAAGAGAAGAACTATTTTTATCGCACCCTCATGCAGCGCCTGGGTTGGCCGCAGATATAAAACGAAAGGATTGAATGGATACTTCACTGGAACTGGTACAACAGGGCCTGGCTGCGGCGCGGGTGGGCGACGTGGCAGATGCGCGACGCCTGCTGGAAGCAGCTACCCAACAGAATCCTGAGAGCATCGAAGCCTGGCTGGGTTTGGCCGGCGTGGTTGAGCCGCTCACCGAAAAAGCGGCCTGCTTCAACCGGGTCTTGGCCCTGGACCCTGAGAATCCAGAAGCTAAAGCCGGTTTGGTCTTGCTTCAGCAAAAATTAGCCAATCAATCTGCGCCGGGGCCGGCCCCTCCACCGGCGACAGAAACCGGCGCCACCTATTGTTATCGCCACCCGCAAACGGAAACCAGCTTGCGCTGCAACCGCTGCAATAAACCTATTTGCCCCAAATGCGCCCGCCGCACGCCGGTCGGTTTTCGCTGCCCGGACTGCCTGCGCGAGCATGAGGACAAATTTTACACCGGCGCCAATACCGACTACCTGCTGGCCGTGCTGATTGCTCTGCCGCTGTCGGTAGTAGCCGGGGGCCTGTTCACCTTTATTTTGGGCCGTTTGAGCTTCTTCATCTTGTTCAGCCTGTTTGTGGCCCCTGCCGTCGCCGGCCTCATCGCCGAAACGGTGCGTTGGGCGGTCAAAAAACGGCGCTCCCGCTATCTGGGGCATCTTGTGGCCGCCTGCCTGGTTTTAGGCATCGCCCCTTTTGTGCTTTTTATTTTGTTGACCGGCCAATGGTTCGCCCTGATCAGTCCGGGTATTTACATTGCCATGGGTGTGGCTACCATCATGGCTCGGCTGCGTTAATGAGGCTGTTGCTACTTGACAACTGTATAAAGGCTGATTTGGGGCCGGGATTGGGGGATTTCTTGATTTTTATTTTATCCCCACAGCCCGGCTAAACTCTTTAGTTTTGGCCGATAGGTTAAGCAGTTACCCAGAACTTTGTTCTTGACAATTGGCCTATTGACTATTCAAGCGGCCTCACTGATAATCATACCTGATAAACACTTTTGTTTGACCAGTATGCCCTATGGCTTCGCCAGATTTATTGCAAAAATTGGCGGCGTATGTGCCTACCCCGGCAACTCAGGCCATTCATCGTCAGCCCCACACTTTAACTGAACCGGTGGCCCGCCGTTTTTCGGCGGCGGTTTTGTTTACCGATATCTCCGGTTTTACCCCGTTGAGCGAGTTGTTGGGCCAGGCCGGCCCCACCGGCGCTGAAGAATTGACCCATCTCATCAACCAATACTTTAGCCGCATGATTCAAATCATCCAGGCTTACCACGGCCAGGTGATTAAATTCTCCGGCGATGCTCTCACCGTGCTCTTCCCGGCCGAAGCCATCTCGTTGGCCGTGGCGGTGCGCCGGGCCGCAGAATGTGCCCTGACTATGCAGGCTCAGATGAGTCATTTTGCGGCTTTGAAAACCTCGCGCGGCCCGGCCTCGCTCTCCATGAAAGCCGGTATTGGGGCCGGCGAAGTGCTGGAATGTACCATTGGCGGCGTTAGAAACCATTGGGAATATGTGGTGGGGGGCGACCCGTTGGCCCAGGTGGCCATGGCCGAGCGCCGGGCGCAGCCGGGCCAGGTTATCCTCAGCCCGCCCGCCTGGCAAGAGGCTCACCCTTTTTTTGAGGGGACACCCCTGGCCTCCGATTCAGATTTTGTAGCCTTAAGCGGCGTCTTGAGCTACCTGCCGGAGCTACCCCCCCAAACTTTGGATTGGACTCAACTTACCCCAGAGCAGGCCAACCTGGCCGAACAGGCCCTGCAAAGTTATGTGCCTATCGCCGTCACCGCCCGTTTGAATGAGCAAGCCGATTGGCTGGCAGAACTGCGCCGGATTACTGTGCTGTTTGTGGGTATCGGCGGGTTTGATTATGAGGCGGCTGATGCCGCCGAGCGGCTGCAAAATTTTTTGCATGCCATTCAAGAAGTGGTCAACCGTTTTGAAGGCTCGCTCAACAAGGTGGCGGTTGATGACAAAGGTACCGTGCTGCTGATTCTGTTTGGCGCGCCCCCGTTTTCCCATGAAGATGACATCACCCGTGCGGTGGCCTG
>CAZDMM010000567.1:0-5302 GCA_964505845.1 uncultured Caldilineaceae bacterium | reverse complement strand
AAACGGCCACGACTGCCTCCGCTGAAACCCCATGACTCTGGCCGCGCAGGATGGCCAGCAGGTTGTGACGGTCCCAGCGCCGCAAAATCAGCTCGACCAGGGCGCGCGGCTCACCCTCAAAGAAGGCGGGAATCTGGCGCAAGGTGCGGGTTACGCGGGTGCGGATGGCTTCAAAGATGCCGCGCGCCCCGTCCAGCCGGGTCAAGGCCAGTTCAATGTCTCCTTTGTAGGGGGTTTCAGCCAGGGCTGTGATCAGTTCCTCCACGTTTTGGCGGGCGAGAAGCTGGTAGTAGCCGGCGGGCGTCAGGAGCCGGCTGCGCATGGCCCGCAGGCGCGCATTGCCGTAACCGTACCCCAGCGGCATAGGTTAGGTCTCCGAAAATTCGACCACCGATGGCAGACCACCGGTCGCCGCAGTATTTTCATTGCCGGTAGCATCTCGATAAGACCTGTCTGCTTCTTGGTCAAAAACTATCTCGGCAATCTGGGCGCGGTAGAGACTGGCCGCCCGGTGCAGCCGCGCCGCCAGGGTGTTGGCCAGGCGGATGCGCCCATCCGGGGTGGTGGCCTCGACGCCTCCCAAACTATCACCGCTTGAAGATGCCCCCACCCCCGCAACGGCGCGCAAGCGGGGGTTGGGGTGGGGGTTCATTTCCGGCGCTAAATCTCCCTGCACGGTAACAGAGCAACCCATTTCCCGGACAATCCGGCTCATGACCTCGACATCTTGCGGGTACACGTGCAGGCAGCAGGGGCCGTTCTGGCCCACGTGCTCCATCGCCTCTTGGGTAAGCCGCCGCAGGTAATGGGGATAGCGTTCAGAAGCGGCCAGGGCAGCCAGCCAGCGGGCCGTGGCCTCAAAGGCGGCCGCCAACAGCGACTCGCGGGCGTTCAGCACCGTTTGCAGCGCCTCTTGCCTGGCTCGATTGAGTAGGCGGGTGCGTTCAATTTGGAGTGTGGCTCCGCTGGCATCCAGATGTTTCTGCCGGGTCGCCTCGGCCTCAACCTGGGCTTGAGTGCAGATTCGTTCAATTTCAAGCTGAGTTGTCTGCTTGAGCGCGGCAATTTGGCGCTCGGCTTCCGCATCGAGGGCTTGGAGAATCCGTTCCAGGGACATATAGCCATCCTAAATGGATTGTGTAGGAGCGTACCACGCTCTGCGTCCTGCGGATGCGGTCGCCCCATGTAGGGCCAGCGCAAGGTTGGCCACTACACAAATAGAAACACTATAGGTGTCGGTTATTTCAACAGCAGGATAATCATGGCGGCCACCGCAAAACCCAAAATCAGCACCGTCTCAGGAATCGCAACCAGCAGAATGACGTTGCCGACCAGTTCCGGCTTTTCGGCAATAGCGCCGACGCCGGCCGAACCGATATTGCCCTGGGCATAACCGGTGCCAATCGCGGCCAGGCCAACGGCCAAACCGGCACCAATAGCGATTAATCCAAGTTCCATAGGGTTACGCTCCTTTCGTCAGGTAAATTGGTAATTAGTAAGTGGTAAATGGTAATTACCATTTACCACTTACCCCTGAACGTTGAAATGGCCGGAAAGGCTGTCCCCCGCCCTGATAGAATTTACCAAAGAACTCCACGTAATGCAGCCGCAGGGATTGAATGGTCGGGCTGAAAGCGCCCAAAACCAGATTCAGAGCGTGAAACAGGCCGGCAATAATCAAACCGACCAGCAGGTTGCCGGCAAGACCGGCCAGCTCGTTGGCAACCTGGGCCAGGTACACCGACGACAGGCCGATGGCGGCAATACGAAGGTAAGACAGAATATTGCCGACCGTCCCCAGCAGTTCCAACGGCCCCAACAACAAGCCCAGTTTACCCAGGCTGTAAATCAAGATGACCAGCCCCACCAGCAGCAAAGCAATGGCCGGGGTAAAGAAAGAATCGGGCAGGAGGTCGGCCAGCACCGCTACCAGCAGAAAAATGGCCGCCAGGGCTACCAGCATGGCCGCCTTTTCAATCACTTCGTGGCGGCTGCGGCGGCGGAGACCCTCCCACACTCCCAGGCACAGCCCCAGCACAATATGCCCCGCGCCCAGGCCAATCGCCAACAGAAAGAGCGATTGGACATCGCGTCCCCGGTCAAACCAGAGCGGGTGGAGTCCTACCTGCTCGCCCAGCGTGCCAAAAAATTCGCCAAACAGAAAACCAAAGATGATGCCCCAGCCGGAACCGAGGATGAGGGCTTCGCTGAGGGCGCGGAGGGTGGGGCGGGCATAAAAACGGCGGCGCAGGTAGAGCATGAGCGCCAGCAGGATAGCCCCGTAAGCCACATCACCCAGGATCATGCCAAAGAACAGGGGAAAGAACAGGGCCATCAACGGGGTTGGGTCAAAATCACCGTAATGAGGCAGGGCCAGCAGCCCAACCAGCGGCTCAAAAGGCCGGACCAGGCGGGGATTGTTGAACAACACCGGCGCTTCTTCCTGGGCGGCGAGGGGCAGTTCTGTTACCAGGACTTCATCGCCCACCTCGCGTTTTAAGCTGGTTTCAAGTTCGGCCAGGCGGGTTTGGGGCAGCCAGCCTTCAATCACAAAGGCGTAATCGGTTTGGCCAAAGTGCGTCTCCAACTCTAGCTGCGCCAGGTGATCTCGCAGCAGCCCTTGCCAGGCCAACAAACGAGAACGCCACTGTTGGGCCAGGCGGGTTTGTTGGGTTTTTATCTCGGCTAACTCTTGAGGAATAGACTGGAGCCGCCCATGAATGTTAGCCAGGGCTTGTTCTAAAGATTGGCCGGCCAGGTCTGGGGGCAGGCGAATCTGGGTGATGTTTTCTCGGCCTAACCACTCATTAACCTGGGCGGCCTGGCTTTTGGGAAAAACCAGGACGGCCGCGATGAGGTCATGCCCTACCTCACGTGACATGACCTCGCACAAGCCCTGGGTTAGCTCTTCCAACTGCCGGCTCAGAGCATCCAGCAAAGGCTGGTAACGGTGCTCTAGCCAGATGGCGGTCACGGCGTAGCGCTCCAAATCCACCAGCACCGGCGTCACCGGCAAGAGCTGGCGCAGGGCGGTCTCGTAACGGGCCAGCGACCCCAACTGCTCTTCCAATTGCACGCTCTGGCCGGCCAGGGCCTGGGCGGTGGGCGCAACCCTGGCCAACTCAGCTTCGGCGGTTTGCAGCAGCCAGGCGGAGGGACGGTTAAAAAAATCCTCAACCTCAGGCGCAGGCGGCGTTTCAAGGGCGGGCAAGGCGGCCAGCACCGCCTCGACCCGAGTGGCGGCGTAGGCCAGGCGCTCCCGCAACTGGACGCTCTCGGTGCTGAGACTCATGCGGCGCTGCGAGAAGGCGCGCTCTTCACGCCACAGGTTAACCTGAACTGCGCCCAACTGCTGCAGCAGGCTGACCGTGTGCGGCTGCTGCGTTTTGAGGCCAATGATTTGAATCTTGACCATAGGGAGCAGCATGTCAGTCGCTCCCCGGGCCTGGCAAAATTAATTGCGCAATTTGTTCAGCCGCCCTATCCAAGCGGGCCAGCACCCGCTGCCGGAGCGCCGAAGCTTCGGCTTGGGCCGTAGCCAACAGCGCCGCCGCCTCACGCTGCGCTTCAGCCAGCCCTTGCTGGTACAGCGCCTGGGCTTCAGTCTGCCCGGCTTGCTCGGCCTGGGCGATGAGCTGTTTGGCTTCGGCCCGGGCGGCTTGAAGCTGAACTTCAGCCTGACGCCGGGCCGCCTCCACTCGCTGCCGCACCTGGTCTTCTTTGTGCTGGATGGCCTGGAGCGGAGTCATAGAATTTGGCATGGTGGGCCTTTTACCTGGTTTGGGCCAATTGCCGCCGGGCATTGGACAGGCGGTCGGCGATTACTTCGGTGACCCGCTGAATCAAAGCCACTTCCAGCTTGGGATCCAACCTAAAGGCCTCATGCAATCGAGCGGCGTCGAGGGCAATGGCCCAGGTGGGAACCAGGGCGCGGGCGCTAGCCTGTTTGCGCCGGCCCGGAAACAGGGCCGACCAGCCAAAAAGCTGGCCCGACTCCACCGTCGTGACCGTTACTTTGCTGCCGTCAGGTTGGTTCATCTCAATCACCACCTGGCCTTTTTCAATGAAGTAAATCGCCTTGCCCTCATCGCCCTCACGATAGATGACCTCATTCTCAGCAAAGCTGACCTCCGAGGACAGCAGGGCTAATTTACGAATCTGGGCCATCTCCAGGCCACGTAGAACCGGCATGGCGTAAAGCGCCCTGGACAGGTTTTCAAAATCGGTTTTGCTTATCATCATTCCTCCTACATCTGCTTTGGGCGTGTTTCATTTCAACCGTACAGGCATAGGGATGCCTGTGCGGTGGGGGAGGAGCGGGGTAGGGATGCCCCCTTCTCCCCATTTGATTTTTTCAGTGGGGGCGGCGGGTCAAGATCAGGCCATCCCCAATTTTAAGCATAGGCCGGTGCTGCCGGCGAGCATCTTGTTCATTGGCCCACACGCTAATATGCTGGCCTTGAAGCCTGGCCCGGTAGTTGAGGGCCGCGACGACGTGGCTGCAACCACTCCGGTGATCCTGGGCCGGGCGATAGCGGCCCCAGGTGCAGGTGCAGGTTCCGCCGTTCACCCCTAAATTCACATCATATTCCCGCCAGCTTGCCCCGGCGGAAACCTTAAACCAGTTAGGCCCAACCTGCCGCACCTGGTGAATTTGGCTTTTTTTCTGAATTTGCTTGGCATGGGTAATTGTTGAAGCCATTGCTCTCAACCAATCGGGAATAGGCTCCCCAGCATTGCCACCGCCATCGGGTGGCTTACTTATCATACCCCAATCCGGTAGCTAACCCGGTAAACATGGGTGAATATTGGGTAAACATTATTTAAGCTTTTACCACCCAGCGATCATCCTCCTTTACCAAAAGAGCCGGTTGCAGCCCGTAAGGTTGCAGGGTAACCTCCTGGGCAAAATTCATCAGCTCTATCTGCGTTGGCGTAAATTTGATGAGCGCGTACTCGTCGCTTTCCGGCCCCCCGGGCCAAAAAGTGCGCCAGCTTTGACGCCAGTATTTCCGTTTCAGGGTGAGGTCATGCACTACCTGGGCCGACCCGGACAGGATGACGTAGGCGTTCTCTTGAGCGTAGTGATAGGCCAGTGTGACCTGGCTGGCGCGTCGAATCTCCTGCGCTTTACGCGATTTTGGGCTGGCCCCGAACCAAACGGTCAAATCCGGCTCAGGCTCAAAAGGCTGCATGAGCCGGGCATTGGCCGGGCCGCTTTCACTCAGGGTGATCAAAAAACAGTACTCGGCAGCTTTGATGGTCGCCACTGCCACTTCAAGCAAATCTTCTGGAGTCATAG
>CAZDMM010000566.1:0-5313 GCA_964505845.1 uncultured Caldilineaceae bacterium | reverse complement strand
CGAGTTAGCTCTACGGCTACTTATTCTGTCTGCTGGCGATGCATTTGCTCTAATACCTTACCCACCCGCTCGTGCAAATAAACTCGTTCTGCTTCGTCCAAGCTGTGGTATACATACCGCTGAAATAAGATATGCCGAAACCGGTAGCGGGAAAGACGCTGCCCGCCAACACCTAATCGCTGGCTGCCCTGGCTCACAACCAACTGATGCTGTTTATCCAGTTTGCCGCTCAACTGCTGAAGCATGTCTCGCTCGTCAACGCCCTGTACCTGGGCCAGCACTTCGGCGGTAAACTCCTCACCTTCTACACTGGCTACCTTCAGCGCCTCTTGCAATCTTGGCGGCAACCGGCCTATTCGTTCAGCAATCACGCCCTCAATCCGCGCCGGCAGAGTCTCCCAATCTACCGCCGCTCCCTCAATCCATTGACCCGCCTCATCCCGCACCAAATCGCCCCGCTCCTGCATTCCGCGCAGCATCTCGACGGTAAAAAGGGCGTGGCCTCGGGTCCGCTGGTAGAGCGCCTCCCGAAACTGCGCTCCCAAGCGGTTGGGTTCCGTATCCAGAAACGCCTCGACAAACTGCTTGTCGTCGGCTTGTCTTAAATCGAGCATGATTTCCCCAAAGTGGCGCTGAAACTCGTTGACCACCGCCTCTAAGGGATGCCGTTCCTCCTCCCGCCCCAGGGCCACTTCAACCGGCCGGTAGATGCCCACCATGAGAATCCGGTTCCCTTCGAGCCGCCGGCCCAGATGGAAGAGCAAGTTGAGCGAGCCGGTATCGGCCCACTGCAGATCATCCAGTAACAATAGCAGCGGTCGTTGCCGAGCCAGCGTTTGCAGCAGCCTTGTATACTGCTCAAAGAGGTCGCTCTGTGTCAAATTAGCCGAACCCTGGCCTGTCGGCTTGCCGGTCACCAGTTCTTTCAGTCGGGCTAACCTCTCAGCCCCAGGGGGAACAGTGAGGGCGGCTCGCCTGAGTAGAGCCGGGCCAGATACCAGGACATTAACCAAGTCCGGGCCGGCGTTCACCAGCGCCTCGACAACTTGAGGTACAAGCTCCCATAAACATTGAGCTTGGGCTTGGCTGATGAGCCGGCCTGCCCACCTGTCTTCGACATCGCCGGTTAGCAAGCCCAAAATCTCGCGGAAGGGCAGGTACGGATCACCAAGCCCGGTGTAGGCATTGCAATTGCCGCCGGCGACAACCAGACCCGCCTGCCGTTGTTCAGCTTGCCGGGCAAATTCTTGAACCAGGAGGGTTTTACCCCGGCCAGGGCCGCCGACCACGAAGGCTACCCGGCCCTGACCCGCCCCAGCCAACTCAAGAAACCTGTCCAGTTGGGCCAACTCGCGTTCACGAGCGACAAAAGGCACGGACTGGACCGGGGGATTAGGTTTGAATACCGGGGTTTCAAGGGGGGGTGAAGGGGCAATCAGGGTGTTGACCAACTCGCCACGGGCCATGCGCATGAAAGCATCCCGTTCTATAGCTGAAACCGCCAGGCGATCAGCCAGCAATTCGGTCAATTGGCGCGAGGGTCTACGTTCGTCTCGCTCGATCTTTTTAATCATGACCGGAGTGCAGCCGACGCGCTGCGCCAACTCAGCCTGAGTCAGGTCCAACGCCTTCCGCCGCCGCCGAACCCAGTAACCAAACGAGGTCACGCTTTTCAGGCTATCTGCGCTCACCCTACCCCCCTTTTTTGTACCTCATATTGTACCACAAAAGGATACCAGTGACACATGGTTTTCTGCTTTAATAGTCTAAAAAATTTAGGGAGGTATTGCCTATGATTGCTTAAACACCGGGTCTTTATGGCACCGAATTAGCCAAAAAACACAATTACATTATTCACTGAACAGGAGACAAGTGAAACGCCAATTAACAATCCTGGCGCTCGCTGCCCTGCCACTGGCGGCGCTTCTCACAGTTGTTTTGACGATGCCCTCACCGGCGCTCGCCCGGGGAGCAACGCAGCTAGCGGGGATTGGTTTTTTTGCTGGAAGCGGGGATTGTACCGACCCTGCCGGTCAGGGCGCCGACTTTGCCCTCACCATGACCGGAGACCTGGCAGGTTGTCATTATGTATTCATCGAGACCACCGAATGTTCGCCGAGCGGGACCTACCGCGAGACGGGGACCGAGATTTTTGTTGGCCAGTACAGCGGAGGGTTCGGCACGTTCAAAACGACTTACAAATTCGAGGCCAAGTACCAGGATTGCGCTAACCTGGTGGGAGAGATCTTTGGGCGTTGCCAACATCCTATTATAGCGGACAGCGGTGAAGGCGTTTTCGAGGGTGTCAGCGGGCGACTTAACTTCAAGGACAACATCGCAGCGGGAAACTTCCCCTACAGAGGTCATCTACGGTATTAGGGTTCACCTGAGTTTGATCAGGGGACCTGTTTGGAGGGTGCGTCCCAAATTTTAGGAAAGTGAGACAGGCTTTCTAGCCTGTCCGAACAGCCTGGAAAGGCTGTTCCACAAATTTGGGACAGACCCCTGTTTGGGCAACACGGATAAATTGATCCTTTCAACAATAAGGGGGTAGACAATGTTAGACTTACAAAAAACTGAAAAGGGCACGGAGATGGCCCTTGATCCGGCAGTTATTGAGAATTTCAAATCAAAACTGCGGGGTAAGCTAATCTCCCCTGGCGATGAGGCGTATGAAACGGCCCGCAAAGTGTACAATGGCATGATTGACAAGCGGCCGGGCCTGATTGCCCGCTGTGTTGGCGTGGCTGATGTCGTCAGCGCGGTCAATTTTGCCCGCGAACACCACCTGACCCTGGCGGTTCGCGGCGGTGGGCACAACGGCGGCGGGCTGGGCGTTTGCGAAGGCGGATTGGTGATTGACTTGTCGGGCCTAAAGGAGATTCAGGTAGACCCGGCAGCCCGAGCCGTGCGGGTGGGGGGCGGCTGTGTGTGGGGTGAAGTAGACCAGGCTACCCATGCCCACGGCCTGGCCACCCCCAGCGGCATTATCTCTACTACCGGCGTCGGCGGGCTAACGCTGGGCGGCGGGTTAGGCCACCTGACCCGCAAGTGCGGCCTGGCCATTGATAATCTTTTAGCGGTAGAGATGGTGCTGGCCGACGGCCGGACCGTCACCGCCAGCGCCGCAGAGAACGCCGACCTCTTTTGGGCGGTGCGCGGCGGCGGGGGCAACTTTGGGGTGGTCACGTCGTTTCTGTTCAAACTGCACCCCATTAGCACCGTCTATGCCGGGCCGATGCTGTGGTCTCTGGATCGAGCCAAAGAGGTGATGCAATGGTATCGCGAGTTCATTACCCAGGCTCCTGACGACATCAACGGCTTCTTCGCCTTTTTAACGGTACCTCCTGGCCCGCCCTTTCCCGAAGGGCTGCATCTCAAGAAAATGTGCGGCATTGTCTGGTGTTACACCGGGCCGTTGGAGCAAGCCGACGAAATCTTCAACCCGATCCGCCGGCTCAATCCGGCCCTGGAACTGGTCGGCCCCATGCCCCATCCGGTGCTGCAAAGCATGTTTGATGCCCTTTACCCGCCGGGCTTGCAGTGGTACTGGCGGGCCGACTTTGTCAACGAGTTGAGCGACGCGGCGATTGAGCAGCATCTCAAGTACGGCTCAGAGGTTCCCACCTTCCAGTCAACCATGCACCTTTATCCCATCAACGGCGCGGCCCACCGGGTGGGTAAAAACGAGACGGCGTTCAGCTATCGTGACGCCACCTGGGCTCAAGTTATGGTTGGCGTTGATCCCGACCCGGCCAACGCAGAACTGATCAAATCTTGGACCGTTGACTATTGGGAGGCGCTGCATCCCTATTCGGCTGGCGGCGCCTACGTCAATTTTATGATGGATGAGGGCCAGGAGCGCGTCAAAGCCACGTATCGGGATAACTACCAACGGCTGGCAGCGGTCAAGCAAAAATACGATCCCACCAACCTGTTCCACGTTAACCAGAATATCAAGCCGCCAGCCTCCTGAAAGCAGCGCCGCGCAGTTAAAAAACTGGCCTGTTTTCAATCGCTAACAGTCAACCACTGGTGCGACTCGTTCCGAATCGCACCTTATTTCCACGAAGGAGAATAACCATGTCAATCGAAGAGAACAAAGCGCTTGTCCGCCGGGTCATTGAGGAAATTTGGTGTAAGGGTAATCTCGCTGCCATAGATGAGCTGATCGCCCCAAACTTCGTTTTCCACGATCCTAACTTCCAGTTACAAGGCCGCGATAGCTTCAGCCACATGGTCTCCGCTACCCGGACTGCTTTCCCTGACCTCCATACGACCGTTGACGACCAGATTGCCGAAGGAGACAAGGTAGTGACACGTTTCACCCAACACGGCGTCCACGCCGGTGAGTTTGTTTGGTTTGGTCTCGCCCCAACCGGCCAGCAAGTGACGATAACGGGAATTGAAGTGGTGCGGATCGAGGCTGGGAAAATCGCAGATAGATGGCTCAGCCTTGATCTCTTGGGCATGTTGCAACAGATGGGCGTTGTGTCCCTGCCAGGGCAGGGCGGGGCATAACCGCTGTTGCTCACGTTTACAGACGATTTAGGGATAGACCCACTAACCTATTCTTGGTAAACCAGAACATCAAGCCAATAACTTCCGGAGAGAAGCGACTAGAGGAGCAAGAAATCCCCAGATTCTAATCCTACAAATCAGGATTCGAGGGACGCTTCGCGTCATCGCAAGCTCCTCGAAATGACACAACTGCCTAAGTTCTATATAATTCTGGTTAAAAACAGGAGGCGTACATAAGGAGGTATATTTAATGCCGGCAGAAGAAAATTTGGCACAGCGAGCCTACACCAGTATTCTTGAACACTTTGTACAGACAGGCCGGGCGCCTCACTACACCGAGTTGGCCCATACTCTGGGGGTGAGCCCTGATGAAGCTCGGGATATACAGCGTGAGGCAGCCAAAGGTGGCAGCGGCTGTTGGTTCGTCCAAGACACAGATTACATTGAGTCGTGGGCGCCGTTCTACAACGTTCCCACGCAATATCGGGTGACGGTGAAGGGTGAACAGAAATGGTATGGTCAATGAGGAATGGAAGTGCTAGCCGTGCGCTGGCTCTTTCCCGGCACTGAGGTCCGTATTGACACGCATTGCTTGGATTGTGGAGAACCGATCCTTATCCGCATGCGGGACGAGGAGATTCTGGAAGTGGACCCACCGACGATTGTTGGCCATATGAACGTCCCGCTCTCCAAAATTTTAGCGGGAGAAGTTTCTGGTAGGTTTGGGTGAAGTCAAATGAATCTCTTCCGGTCGGAAGAGCATGTCAAGAACTGGTCATCTTACGATTCCAT
>CAZDMM010000565.1:1021-5316 GCA_964505845.1 uncultured Caldilineaceae bacterium | reverse complement strand
GGTTGGAATTTACAACATGGCTTCGGGCGGGCTGGTCATCGGCATTTTGATTATCCCCCTCATTGCCTCTATGAGTGAAGATGCCCTCAGCGCCGTCCCCCGGTCGCTGCGTGAGGCATCGTATGGCCTGGGCGCTACCAAACTGGAGACCTCGGTTAAGATCGTAGTACCGGCGGCGCTGTCGGGCATTGCCGCCGCCTTTATTGTAGGTATTTCACGGGCTGTCGGCGAGACGATGATCGTGGCTCTGGCGGTGGGGGCCGGCCCCAATTTTACCTTTAACCCCTTTGCCGCCGCCGAAACCATGACCGGCCATATTGTGCGGATCAGCGGCGGCGATTTGAGCTATGGCTCTATTGATTATGACAGCATCTTTGCCATCGGCTTGATGCTGTTTCTGATGACCCTGGCTTTGAACATCCTGAGCGGCTATGTGGTGCGCCGCTTCCGGGAGGTATACGAATGAGCATCGAAGTGAAAAAAGCGCCGGCCAGCTTTTACCCCGAAGGCAACGAGTTGGATCGCTTTCAACAACATCGCAATCAAACCGGCCAGGTTTGGTATTATGTTTTCCTGTTTGCCACCTGTATTGGGATTGTGGCCCTGGCGGCCTTGCTTTATAACATCATCAACAGCGCCTTTGGCCTGGTGGCAGTGCAAAACCAGGTTGAGCCGGCTGCCCTGGTGTTGGAGGTACAAAAACAAAAGCAGCAGGCGACTCCTGGTAAGATTCCCTCCTCGCTGGCGGAACTTTCCAAGGATGAGTTGGTCACTATCTTGCAGACGGCCAAAGAGCCTGGCGGCAAAAAAAACCTGGTTTCCAAAGGTAAGCTGCGGCAGTTGGAAGATGAGCAGCTTTTCTATGCCGATAAGTTTCTGGCCTTAAAAGCCAACCAGCATGCCAAACAATGCGCCGGCCCCACGCCGCCCGCCCGCTGCAGCCTGCCCCCCCGCGACCAGGCCAACGTGCTGGCCCTGGTGCAGGAGTTGGTGGTGGCGCCCAATATCGTGCAAAGCTGGCCTTTGAGCCGCTCTCTCTTTGATCGGGCCGGCATTGAGGCCGAAGCCCTGGAGCAATATCCTGGGGTCAGCCTGGAATTTAGAGCCTGGCTGACCCCCCAGTTTATCACTAATCCCCAGTCCAGCACGCCAGAATTGGCGGGCGTGCGCACCGCTATCCTCGGCTCATTGTGGTTAATTGCCATTACCATCATCGTGGCCCTGCCCATTGGGGTGGGGGCGGCCATCTACCTGGAAGAGTACGCCTCTGGCGCCAGCCACCCCACCCTGCGCTGGCTCAACGGTCTGATCCAAACCAATATCAACAACCTGGCCGGCGTGCCCTCCATCATTTATGGTATGCTCGGTTTGGCTATTTTTGTGCGGGTGCTGGAGCCGCTCACCAGCGGGGCCTGGTTGGGGGCCGTACCCGACCCGACCACGGCCAACGGCCGCACCATCCTCTCGGCCGGTTTGACCATGGCCCTGCTGGTTCTGCCGGTGCTGATTATCAATGCCCAGGAAGCCATCCGGGCCGTGCCGCAATCATTGCGGCAGGCTGGCCTGGGGCTGGGGGCTACCAAGTGGCAGACGATTTGGGCGCACGTGCTGCCCAATGCCTTGCCCGGCATTCTGACCGGGGCCATTCTCTCGATTTCGCGGGCCATTGGCGAAACTGCGCCGCTGGTGGTGGTGGGGGCGTCAACCTTTATCACCTTTGATCCCGGCGGGCCTTTCTCCAAATTTACGGCCCTGCCCATCCAAATTTACCAGTGGACGGCCCGGCCCCAGGATGAATTCCGCCATATTGCCGCCGCCGCCGCTATTGTACTTTTGGTTTTGCTTTTAAGCCTGAATCTGACGGCTATTTTGCTACGCAATCGTTTCACAAGGAGACTCGTATGAGCATGCAGCATTTAAACGGCCACAGCGCCATCGAAGCGCGCAATATGAATGTGTTTTATGGCAAGTTTCAGGCCGTCAAGGATACCAGCTTTAAAATTGAACGGAACAAGATTACCGCCTTGATAGGGCCTTCGGGCTGCGGCAAAAGTACCGTCCTGCGCTCGTTTAACCGCATGAATGAGCTTATCCCCGGCGCGCGGGTGGAAGGGGAGGTGTTGTTCAACGGCCAAAACCTGTATGGCGCTGAGGTTGACCCGGTGGAAGTGCGCCGCCGGATTGGTATGGTCTTTCAAAAGCCCAATCCCTTCCCCAAAAGTATTTATGAAAATGTGGCCTGGGGAGCGCGCATCAACGGCCTTAAGGGCAACATGGATGAGCTGGTAGAGCAATCGCTGCGCCGGGCGGCCCTGTGGGACGAGGTTAAAGATAAACTCAAACAGAGCGGCCTGAGCCTCTCCGGCGGGCAGCAGCAGCGTTTGTGCATTGCACGGGCCATCGCGGTAAAACCGGAAATTATCTTGATGGATGAGCCGTGCTCGGCGCTGGACCCCATCGCCACCTTGAAGATTGAAGATTTGATGCGGGAACTCGTCAAGGAGTACACGATCATCATTGTCACCCACAATATGCAGCAAGCCGCTCGCGCATCTGACGCTACCGCTTATTTCTTGATGGATCGCACCGACCGGGCCGGCACGCTGGTGGAGTACGGCCCTACCCAGGAAATTTTTACCAACCCCAAAGATAAGCGGACGGAAGATTATATTACGGGACGATTTGGATAAAGCAGCAGGGGAGCGAGGGAGCAGGGGAGAATGATCTCACCCCTGCCTCCCTGCCCCCTGCCTCAATAGCAGTGATAGGGTGAAACAGATGACAACAAAAACTGTACTATTCCTCTGTACCGGCAACTCCTGCCGCAGCCAGATGGCCGAAGGATTGGTCAACCACTTTTTGGGCGAGCAGTGGGAAGCCTACTCGGCCGGGACGGAGCCGGCCGGGTATGTGCATCCGCTGGCCGTCCAGGTAATGGCCGAGTTAAGCATTGATATTTCACACCATCGCTCTAAATCAGCCGCCGAATTCCGCTATGTGGCTCCTGACCTGGTCATCACCGTATGTGATGAGGCCGCCGAAAACTGCCCGGTTTGGTTGGGGCAAGGGCGGGTAATCCACATTGGTTTTCCCGACCCGGCCAAAGCCGCCGGCAGCGAAGCGGAACGCCTGGCCGTCTTTCGGGAGGTGCGAGATGATATTTGGCATAAGATTTTTGATTACTTAGCCGATAATCCGGTAATTGGTAATTAGTAATTGATTTACAGGTAATTACCAATTACTAATTACCCCTCATTAATTCGTACTGATATTGAAAGGATCATATTTATGCGAGACAATTTTGAGCGTGAGCTGCGCCGGCTGCGCGAAGATGTGCTGACCATGGGCAGCATGGTCGAAGGGGCGATTCTGGACTCGGTGGAGGCGCTCAAGAAGCGCGATATGAACAGTTCGCGCCGGCTGGTGGCCTATGATAACCAAATCAACCAGCGGCGCTTTGCCCTGGAACACGACACCTTAACCCTCATCGCCACTCAGCAGCCCATGGCCAGCGACATGCGCTACCTGGCGGCCATCCTTTATATCGTCAATGAATTGGAGCGTATGGGCGATTACGCCAAAGGGATTGCCCGCATCAACCTGATGATTGGCGAGGAAGCTTTCATCAAACCCCTGGTAGATATTCCCCGCATGGCGGAACAGGGCTGCAGCATGCTGAAGCGCGCTTTGGATGCGTTTGCCCGCCAGGATGTGGAGCTGGCCCGGACTGTGCCCCTGGAAGATGAGATGGTTGATGACCTCTATAATCAAATTAACCGTGAATTATTGGTCATCATCATGTCCAGCCCTTCGAGCATGGATCAGGCTAATTATTTACAATGGACGGCCCACAATTTGGAACGCTTTGCCGACCGGGTGGTGAACATTTGTGAGCGGGTTATCTTTACCGTCACCGGTGAGGTGGTGGAGTTTGCCCAAAGCTCTCTGCAAGAAGAGGAAGATATTAATGTCACGGCGCTGTGACTGCTAACCTTCCGCCAGCCTTTCATTTTTGGGGGCCTACCCAACTGGGTTATCAAACACCGGCAGAAACCGGGGCGCTGCCTTGCGCAATTTTGACTCATGCGCCAAAATTCAGGCAGGGTATAGCTAACCTGCGGTGAGGTTGGGCCGCTCAATTCTACTGTAGATTGGGAAGGCTGGAGGATGGAGCATAATTTTATGTCGCTGGCGGGCGCCGAGACGCTTTACCATGCCTTTGACCAGTTTCATCGCCAGTTCCAAAGCATCACCCACCGGGCCAAAACGCGCTTTGAACAACGGGATTGGCGCGG
>CAZDMM010000565.1:0-1011 GCA_964505845.1 uncultured Caldilineaceae bacterium | reverse complement strand
CATGCACCAGGATAGCGCCGAGCGGCTGGAACTGCGAGAAAAATGTGTAACTTCGGTGGTGGCCCGGCTTAAACAACAACTGGGCGAGCAGGCCGTGGATAAGCTGCTGTGGGGACAAATGAAGGCCCACTATTCTGGCCTGGTAGTTGACCGGCCCGACCGGGAACTGTCGCGCACCTTTTTTAACTCGGTCACCCGGTGCATTTTTGCCACCGTTGGGGTTGACCCCTCCATTGAATACGTCACCTCGGATTTCACTGCCCCGGCGGCCCACCCTGGCCCCCCTATCCGCAAATTATACTATCGCAAAAGCACCACCCAGGCCCTCCTCAAAGAGATCCTGGCCGATTATCCCTTTCAAGTTGCCTATCACAATCTGGAGCATAATACCCGCCTGGCCGCCCAGGCAATTGACCAGCACCTCCGCCGGGTGATCGGCCACCAACCGGTGATTGATGTAGCCGAAATCATCCGGCCCGTTTTTTACCGCAATAAAGGGGCCTACATTGTGGGCCGGCTGCACATTGGCTCTGAGATGGTGCCCCTGACCCTGGCTTTGTTAAATACTGACAGCGGCCTGGCCGTTGACGCCGTGCTGCTGAGTCAAGACGAGCTGAGTCTTGTCTTTAGCTTTACCCGCTCCTATTTTCATGTGGAGGTAGAGGAGCCGCAGGCGGTGGTGCTGTTTTTAAAAGCCCTCATGCCCCTTAAGCGCATCGCCGAGCTGTACATTTCTATTGGCTACCACAAACACGGCAAAACCGAGCTTTACCGCGATTTCATTCGCCACCTGGCTAATTCGGAGGATCGCTTTGAAATTGCCAAAGGCGAAAAAGGCATGGTCATGACCGTGTTCACCCTGCCCTCTTATGACATCGTCTTCAAGATTATCAAAGACCGCTTTGACCAGCCCAAAAAGACCACCCGCCAAAAGGTGATGGATCGCTACCAACTGGTCTTTAAGCACGACCGGGCCGGCCGGCTGGTGGATACCCAGGAATTTGAATACCT
>CAZDMM010000564.1:0-5317 GCA_964505845.1 uncultured Caldilineaceae bacterium | reverse complement strand
GCTGTTCGAGTCGAAATCGGACATCGAGGTTGCCTCGGCCCTATCGGCCAAATTGAACGGCAAAAAGGCCGGCTCCTGCACCTTCCCGGAAAATATTGATACCAAAGAGTGGATGACCAAAGAGTTCAACGACGGCATCTACAGCCTGTTCGGTATCAAATCGTGGGAAGATTTGCGAGCAGGGTCGCGCAAGGCGCAACTGCCCTCCCCGGCGGCCTGGGCCGATTTGAAATTCAGCACCCCATCGGGCAAATATGAGTTTAAATCGCAAGCAGCGGAAGAGCAAGGCCACACGGCGCTGCCCCTGTACAAAGATGGCCGCGAAGCCTACGCGCCTTACCGGCTGCTGACGCCCCACGACAAATACAACATCCACTCCCAATTCCAAAACCTGGATTGGATGCACGATTACAACGCCGAGCCGTTTGTCTTTATCAACCCCAAGCTGGCCGGGGAAAAGGGCATCGCCGAAGGCGACACGGTGCGAGTCTTCAACAAAATCGGCGAGCTGACCCTCAAGGTGAAGCTGACCGATAACGTGCCCGCCGATACTCTGCTGATGTACGAGGGTTGGTACGGCGCCAAAAACAAGTTCAATGTCAACAACCTGGTGGATGATGTCTCGTCCGATATGGGCAAATTCAAAACCGGCTCGCCGGGGGTGGCTATCCACGACCAGTTTGCCGACATCGAGAGAGTATAGGAGGATTGAACAATGGCAAAGCGACTTGCTTTTTACGTAAATGCTGATCTGTGCATTGGCTGTTCAACCTGCGGCATGGCTTGCAAAAACCAATACCACCAGGAGCCGGGGATTGTGTGGCGGCAGCTTTACCCCCTCTCGGAGCAAATCTATCCTCACCGAGAACGTGCCTTTTACTCGCTGGCCTGCAATCACTGCGACAACCCCTGCTGCCTGGAAGATTGCCCGGTGGATGCCTTTTACAAACGTGAGGATGGCGTGGTCGTCCACAATGTTGACGCCTGCATCGGCTGCGGCAACTGCGTGCGCTCCTGTCCCTTTGGCGCGCCGCGCTACAACCCCGTCACGGCCAAAGCCGAAAAGTGCAGCCTGTGTTGGGAACGGCTCGACGCCGGGCTGCTGCCCGCCTGCGTGCAGGCCTGCCCCACCGGAGCGCTGAAACTGGTTGACTTGAACACCTTTGATGACCCGGCAGCTATCCAGTACCCACCCGGCTTCCCGGAGCGGCCCGATATCGGCCCCAGCACCCGCTTTAAGCTGCCAACTCAACCCACTATTGTGAGGAGGAATGTCTAATGGGCGTGCAAGATTTTCCGCTGGTTTTGTTTACCGTATTCACCCAAATGGCCGTCGGGCTGGCCCTTCTCAGCGCCACCCGGCAGTGGGCCGTGGTTGAAGGGCCGGGCCGCAACCTCCAAACCGAATGGGCGGCGGTGGCCGGCCTGCTGGCTATAGGCATCATCGCTTCATTCTTCCACCTGGGCCAGCCGCTGGGCGCAGTCAGAATGTTAACCAACCTGAAAACGGCCTGGCTGAGTCGAGAAATCCTCGGTTTTATCCTCTTTGGGGCGCTGGTGGCGGCGACGTTGTTTATGGCGTATCGCCAGACGATCAACTACTGGCTGATGGCGCTGACCGCCTTGGTGGGGCTGCTGGCGGTATTTGCTACCGGCGTAACCTATGCTGCCCCCAGCCTGGTAGCGATTGAAAACGCCTTGCCGGTCGTCTTTTTTATCCTGACGGCCTTCATTCTGGGCGCGGCCACTGCCAGCTATTTTGCCCCGGCCAGCAAGCAGCCGCTGTTGACCCTTATCCTGGCGACCAGTTTGATTGTGGCGCTGGTAGTCTACCTGACCGTACCTTTTATCTGGCTTTCCGGCGGCAAGGTGTTGCAAATGACTGGCCAGGCTTATCTGGCTTCGCCCCTGTACTGGACACGCATCGTGGTCGGCTTGGCGCTGCCGCTGCTGGTGCTGGGCTGGTTGAAGAAAATCCCATCCTGGTTGATCGTGTTATTGCTCATCGGCGAATTTGCCGGGCGGATTATCTTCTTCAGTTTGACCGTCTCCAGCGCCGCCAATTTGGGTGGATTGTATTGATTGAATAGGCAGGGGCGGCTACGGCCTGTCTCCCTGCCGTCCCATCGCCGGGAACACAGCCTGAGTCCCCCTCAGGTTGTGTTCCCGGCCCTTACTCCAGGCCAAACGGCAATAGCTCACCTCGTTTTACGTTTTACGATTTCTGTAGTATCCTCAGCCTCTCAAACTATTTCCCACAGGTATAATTTTGATGGCTATCCCTATTGTGTGTGTGGTGGGCCGCTCTGACGTGGGTAAAACCACGCTGCTAGAGAAGCTCATCCCCGCCCTCAAGCGGCGCGGCTACCGTGTGGCCACGATCAAACATCACAGCCACCCCGGTTTTGATATAGACCAGCCCGGCAAAGACACCTGGCGGCACGCCCAAGCTGGCAGCGATCATGTCATCATTGCTGCGCCGGATAAGGTGGCCTCTATCCGCCGGGTAACGCGGGAGCCAACCCTGGACGAACTGGCTGAGGCGCTGGCCGAGGTAGACCTTATTTTGACCGAGGGCTACAAACGTTCCGATAAACCTAAAATTGAGGTGATTCGAGCTGCTCTTAGCCGCACCCCTATCTGCGCGCCGGAGGAGTTGGTGGCTCTGGTCACGGATGTGCCGCTGGAGCTGGCCGTGCCCCAGTTTGGCCTGGAAGAGGCAGACAGGCTGGCGGAGCTGTTAGCCGCGCAGTTTTTGCGCCGGTAACACCCTTATGCCCATCCAAACTCAAGTGAGCGTCCTCTACAAAGAAATTATCGCCCCGGCCTGGTGGCGGCTGACCCTGGCTGCGCCTGACCTGGCGCCTCGGTTACAGCCGGGCCAATTCTTATTGGTGCGCTGCGCCGACCGCCTGACCTGTTACCTGCGCCGGCCTGTTTTTCCGGCCAGGGTAGATGAGGATAAGCTGGTGCTGCTGCTCCGCCCCGAATCCGACCCCGGCCTGGCCTGGTTATTAGCCCGGCCGCCGGGCGATACGCTGGATGTGATCGGGCCGCTGGGGGCCGGTTTTCCACTGCCCAAATACGCGCGGAACGTGCTGCTGGTCAGCGATGTTCAAACCATTGCCCCGCTGCTGGGCCAAATGGAACGGGTGCTGGCAGCCGGCAGCGCCGTTACCCTGGCTTTGGGCGGCAGCCGGGCGACGGCGCTGTACCCGGTAGCCGCCCTGCCGCCTATCGTTGAATATCATGCAGCCACCCTGGATGGTTCGTTGGGGCGGCGCGGGCCGGTCTCGGAGCTGCTGCCCAATCTGCTGCGCTGGGCCGACCTGGTTTGCGCCGTTGGCTCAACCGGCTTGTATCGCGCCTTGCAGCGGCAGGCGGCGCAGGTGAGGCTGCGGGTCGAGGCTAATTTTTTGTACGGTTTGATGGGTGACAATCTGCTGCTTTGCGGGGTTGGGGCTTGCATGGGGTGCAGCGTGGAAACTGAGGATGGTCTGAAACTGACCTGCCTTGACGGGCCGGTTTTTGATTTGGCCCACGTTCAACGTTAAACATTTGAACGTTGAACATTCTAACGTTCTAACGATGATTGAACTAGCTCCCACCCATAAAATCGGTTTGAGTTTGACCAATCCGGTGATGATTGCCTCCGGCTGCGGCGGTTATGGTAGCGCCTATCAAACGCTGCTCGACCTGTCGGCCTTTGGGGCCATTGTAACTAACCCGATTACCCTGCGTCCCCGGCGCGGGTCAAGCCAACCGCGCCTGGCGGAGACGGCGGGCGGCTTCATTCTCCACACAGGTGAGCAGAATCCCGGCGTCAGGAAGGTCATCCAGCAGTATCAGTCATTGTGGACTCACCTGAAGACGCCGATAATTGCCCATCTACCGGCCGATGAGCCGGATGACCTGCGGCGGACGGCGCGGGCGCTTTCCGGCCTGGAGACGCCCCAGGGGCAAAGCGTCATCGCGGCCATTGAATTAGGTGTCCCTCCGATGGCCCAGGCGGCGGATGTGGCCCGTTGGATAGCCGTTATTCAGGAAGTCAGCCCGCTGCCACTGCTGGTCAAACTGCCGCTTGACGCATCTGGCGAGTTGGCCTCAGCCGCGGCCAAGGCTTATGCCGAGGCGCTGGTGATCGGTGCGCCGCTGTTGGGAGCAGCCCTGCTGCCGGGTGGAACAGGTTTTATCGCCGGCCCCTTGTATGGGCCGGCCCTGTTTAACCTGGCGCTGGGGCGGGTGCAGCAAATAAAAGAGTGGGTAGATTTGCCGGTCATTGCCGTCGGGGGAATTCACTCGGCGGCCGAGGCTCAAGCGTTTTTGCAGGCCGGCGCCGCAGCCGTTCAATTGGACAGCCTGCTATTTATTGAACCGGGGCAGGCTGAAACCATTGCCAGAGCGATGAGTCTCAGATAAAAAAACCTTCCAAAGTTAGCTTTTGGGAAGGTAATGAGCCTCTAATTTGACCGGGGCCAGGAACAAGAGGTTATAGTAACACTCCCCGGCGCAAGAGCGACAGAGCGTCAGGCCATCCCGGATCACCTCCCGCTCGTTGATGATCTCCTCGCCACAGCGCTCACAGTTGACTCGATAACCATCTTTGCTGAGGATTTGCTCCAGCGAGAGGGTCAGTGTTACGGCTTGCAGGTTCAGCAATTCCGCCTCGGGCATGCGCTGATAGCCCAGGAGGTAAGCCTCCCAACGGCTGGCGGCTTCGGGGGCATAGCTTTTAGCCTGCTGGCGAGCGCCGGCAGTGGGGACAATCCGCACCGCCTGACCGGTGACAGTATCTACAAAAGTGGCCGCTACTTTGCCAAAATCGAGCACGCGCATGGTGCGGCGGCCCACCCGGCAGCCGGTAGCTACGGCCAAACCGTCAATCAGGCAGCCATCGGTTTCTACAATAGTAAGGATGCGTTTATCGGTTTGCGGCACGGGCACACCGAGCCATTGGCCTGCTGCCAGGCCCATGCGCACCCCCAATACCTGGCGTGGGCAGAGATGTTGGTGTAAAGCGGCTGAGGCAAATAGTAATTCTTCAAAAGTAGGCATAATTTCTCCTCCCGAATATCAGTCCCAGTGTACTATATTACCCCTATCCTCAGTAGTGTGGATTATCCGTAAAAAAGGTGATTTTTATCATAAAAAAGTAGGGGCGTATGTCAAGATTTGGGAGAGGGTAAACCTGCAGGATTTTGCGTTTTTGGGAGAGGATGATATAATATTTCCACTTTAAGGGTGCGTAGCTCAGTTGGTCAGAGCGCACGGTTCACATCCGTGAGGTCACAAGTTCGAGCCTTGTCGCGCCCACTTT
>CAZDMM010000563.1:0-5323 GCA_964505845.1 uncultured Caldilineaceae bacterium | reverse complement strand
CCGGCGCTCAACATTTCCTTTACGGTGGTGATGAACGCCGTAGCCGGGCCGGAACTTCGCTACGATTTGATGAGCCGGCGCTGGTCTATTTTGGGCTTGACCACCGCCGTCACCGTCGCCATCATCGGCCCGGTGCTGGATTGGGTGGGCTTTCCGCTCAACTACCAGTTGGTTTTCATCGCCCTCTCCATCGGTGGATTCAT
Organism: uncultured Caldilineaceae bacterium; assembly: GCA_964505845.1. GTDB lineage: Bacteria > Chloroflexota > Anaerolineae > 4572-78 > J111 > DSQQ01. The sequence continues at coordinate 5,120 of CAZDMM010000563.1, read as the reverse complement.
CAGCTATCATTACTCCAACCACATCGAGCTGCCCGACAACGAACCGCCCGCTTCACCACACGGACAATCGTGGGCGCAGCGTTTCAGAGACTATATCAATCTCATTCGCGGCGAGCCGGAATTTGTCTCCTTTACGGCCAAGCAGTTTGTGTTTACCGCCGGCACCGCCCTGGCCACGCCCCTTCTGCCGCTGTTCTATGTGCGAGAAGTGCATGCCAACGATACCTGGATTGGCTTTTTCAACATGGCTCAAACGGCCACCGTGCTGGTGGGTTATTTTCTGTGGACGCGGGAGTCAAAAAAGCGCGGCGGGCGTTTTGTTTTGCTCTGCACCACCCTGGGGCTGGCCCTGTACCCGGCTCTCACCGCGTTGACCCACCAGCCGGGCTTGATTGCCTTTTATGCGGCCCTGTCCGGGGTTTTTCAGGCCGGTCTCAACCTGGTCTTTTTTGATGAGCAGATGAAAACCGTGCCGCCCCAACACAGCGCCACCTTTGTCTCGCTGGGGCAAAGCTCCCAAAATTTGGCCACCGTGGCCGGGCCGCTGCTCGGCACGCTCCTGGCCGACCAGATAGGCATCGGCGACGCGCTGATTCTCAGCGCCCTGCTGCGTTTGCTCGGCTTTGGCTTGTTTGCCGGGTGGCCGGTGTCTCTCAGAAGGCGGGGTTGGCTACGGGCGCGCCCAAAATTTTAGGGACTGTAGGGCAAATTGCTAATTTGCCTCCGTAATGGACAAGTTAGCAACTTGTCCATTACCGCAGGGTGCTTTGCGCGCCTTTGGCGTCCTACGGACAAAACTCGCCCAATTTTTGGGACAGAGCCGTTGGCTGTAACAAGATTGACGGAGGCCCGATTTATAGTATAATTTTTCCAGCCTTTCGGAACAGGATTGCATAATACGCAACCATGTCTCCCTAAAAGGGGCCAAAAAACCGGGTTTTTTCGTCCTATCGAAATATAGGTAACTATAGGTTAAAAACCCGGTTTTTGCTGTAAGGTCAACCATGCCTCCCAAAAATCGCTCGTCTGACTCGGCCATTCAATCGGTGCAGCGCGCCGTGACCATTTTGCGCAGCTTTAGCGAGGCTGAACCCAGCCTGGGCGTCACGAACCTGAGCGAGCGGCTGGGCCTGCACAAAAGCACCGTCTCGCGGCTGCTCTCCACCCTGGAGCGGGAAGGCTTTGTGGAACAAGACCCGGACACCGGCAAGTACCGCCTGGGGTTGGGCCTGGTCAGCCTGGCCGGCTTTGCCCTGGAGCGGCTGGATTTGCGCCGGGTGGCCCATCCCTATCTTGGCCCGCTGGCCGAGCTAACCCAGGAAACCATCAACCTGACCGTGCTGGACGGCCACGAAGGGGTCAACATCGAGCGGGTGGCCAGCCCGCGCTCCATTCGCTACGTCGGCTCGGTGGGCCGGCGCACCCCGCTGCATTGCAGCTCCACCGGCAAGGTGATGCTGGCCTATATGACCCCCCAGGAGCGCGACGCCCTGCTGCCCCACCCTTTGCCCCGCTACACCGCCAAAACCATCACCGACCGGGCCGCGCTGGAAGCGGAACTGGCCCACATCCGCGCCCAGGGTTACGGCGTCGCCCGCGAGGAATATGAAGAAGATTTGGCCGCCGTGGCCGCGCCGATTCACAATCACCAGGGCCGGGTATTGGCAACGGTCAGCATTACCGGCCCGGCCTACCGGCTTGCCCCGGACAAAATCGCCGCCTGGATCAAACCCCTGCAAGAAACCGCCTGTAAAATTTCGGCGCAGTTAGGCTACAGCGGTTAAGTTTTTCTCGTGGCGAAACTCAGTTTCGCCACGCACTTAGGTGTCCAAACTGACACGAAGCGTGGACGCCAGCCAAAATCTTATTAAAGGAGTGTCAAAGCAGAGCTTTGACCCGCGAAAGCATAGCTTTCGCACTCCTGATACAATCATCACTAATCTTTGAACGGCACCGATCACGCCCTGCAATTTATCCTTACCACCACCTGGGCCGACCTGCCGGCGGCGGTGCAGCACCAGGCTAAACGCTGCCTGCTCGACTCGCTGGGGGCGCTGCTGGCCGGAACCGTCACGCCGGTGGCCCGCTTGATGGCCGATTTTGCCGCCGAGCAATATCGCGGCGACGGGGCCACCATCTTGGTGGATGGCCGGCGTGCTTCGCAGGTGGGGGCGGCCTTGGCTAACGGCTTTGCCGCCAATGCTCTGGATATTGATGACGGCTACCGCCCCATCAAAGGCCATCCGGGGGTGTGCGTGCTGCCGGCCTTGCTGGCCGCCTCGGAACGGCGCGGCGGCGTGTCGGGCCGGGAATTTTTGACCGCCTTCATCGTCGGCTATGAAATCGGCATCCGGGCCGGGCTGATCCGGCACGCCCTGTACCAAACCTATCACTCCTCTGGCAGTTGGGGGGCGCTGGCCGCCGCTGCTGCTGCCGGCAAGGTGTTGGGCCTGGAGGCCGAGGTGTTGCGCCACGCCCTGGGTACGGCGGAGTATCACGCCCCCATCGCGCCGATGATGAAAGGGATTGACACCCCTTCGATGGGCAAAGACAGCACCGGCTGGGGCGCGATGGTCGGGCTGGCCTCGACCCTGCTGGCCGGACGCGGCTTCACCGGCGTCGAGCCGCTCTTTAGCGACACGCCCAACCCCGCCTGGGTGGAGGGCCTGGGGACGCAGTATGAAGTTTTGAATTTGTACTTCAAACCCTACGCCGCCTGCCGCTGGGCGCAGCCGGCCATCGCCGGGATTTTGGAAATCGCCCAAAAGTATGGCATCACTGCCGGCGAGGTAGCCCGCCTGCGCGTCCACACCTTTGAGGCCGCCGCCTGTCTCAGCCGCCGGCCGCCCCGCAACACCGAGGAAGCCCAATACAACCTGGCTTATCCCGTCGCCGCCGCTTTGATTGATGGTGAAGTCGGCCCGCGCCAGGTGACGCCGCCCCGCCTGTTTGACGCCGAGATTCTGGCCCTGGCCGAGCGGGTCGAGGCGACGATTGCGCCGGAGTACAATGCCGCTTTTCCGCACAAAACCTACGCCGATGTGGAGGTCATCACCCACGCTGGCCGCCGCTTCCAGGCGCTACGGAAAGAAGCGTTGTGGGAACCGCCCGACACCCTACCCGGTGACGCCGAATTGGAGCACAAGTTTCGCTGGCTGGTCAGCCCGCTTGTGGGGGAGACTCGCACCGCCGCGCTGGTCGAGCTGATTTGGGGCTTCGAGGCGGTGGAGGAGATGAACTCGCTGATTCGCTTGTGTTTGATGTGATTTTTACCACAGATTTTTTTCCTTAATCTGTGGTTGGGCGGCGAAAAGAGTTATCACGTCTCAAAGGTACTTAGCCTCCAGACTTTACAAAAAATGTATATTATTGTAATATACATATGAGATGAAAACCGTCATTTCTGACTGCGAAGGCTTCCAATGGGATGAGGGCAATTCCGATAAGAATTGGTATCTTCACCAAGTTACCAATAGCGAATGTGAAGAACTCTTTTTCAATGTGCCGCTCCTCATAGCCTCTGACCCGAAACATTCGACCACCGAACCAAGGTATTACGCTTTGGGACGAACAGACACCGACCGTTGGCTATTTGTCGCTTTCACGGTTAGAAATAAGCTCATTCGGGTGATCTCAGCCCGTGAGATGAACCAAAGAGAAACGAGAAAATATGCCGAAAGAATTAAAAGCGATACCGATCTTCAAGACTGAAGATGAAGAACGTGGGTTTTGGGCCAGCCAGGACTCGACGGAATATATAGATTGGGATAAAGCCGAAGCAACTATTTTGCCCAAATTAAAGCCCTCCACACGGACTATCTCCTTACGGTTGCCGGAATTAATGCTAAATGAACTGCGGCTGATTGCCAATAAGCGCGATATACCGTATCAGTCGTTGATAAAGATATTTTTGAAAGAGCGTATTGACCAGGAACTAAGGCGAGAGACCGAGCAGAGAATGGCTTTATCGGCGGAGTAATGTCGGCAACAACTGTAACAATGACCCACACTACCCCACCCCGCCCACGCGGACGCCGCGAGCGCCGCCGGGCCTCACCCCTGGCCGAAACCCCCTTCCGGCTGCTCCGCAACCCCTACCCGCCGGTCGAAGTTCTCTCCGCCGAGCAGGTGGAACGGATTCACCAGGCCTCGCTGCACATTTTGGAAACCATCGGGATTGAGTTTTGGGATGAGGAAGCGCTCGACCTGTGGGCAGCGGCGGGAGCGCAGGTTGACCGGGCCACCTGGCGGGTGCGGCTGGATCGCGGCCTGGTCATGGAGTCCATTGCCACTGCCCCGGCCAGTTTTACCTTGCGGGCGCGCAACCCGGAGCGCAATTTATACATCGGGGAAAATTATATCGCGCTGGCGCCGGGGGCGGGCTGCCCCTATGTGTCGGATTTTGAGCGGGGGCGACGGCCCGGCACGCTGGCGGCCTACCAGGAGATTGTGCGGCTGGTGCAGGGGTGCCCGCCGCTGCACCTGGTCGGCGGGGTGATGGTTGAGCCGCAGGATACGCCCGTGCCGCTGCGCCACCTGGAGCAGGTTTACAGCCAATTCACTCTCAGCGACAAAGCCGTGATTACCCCGGCCCGCGGGCGCGAGGTGGCCGCCGATTGTATCGCTATGGCCGCCCTCGTTTTTGGCAGCGTGGACGAGCCGGTGCAGATGGGCATCATCAACGCCAACAGCCCGCTGCGCTACGACAGCCAGATGCTCGGCGGCCTCATCACCTATGCCCGCGCCGGCCAGCCGGTCATCATCACCCCCTTCATCCTGGCCGGGGCGATGAGTCCCATCACCCTGGCGGGGGCGCTGGCCCAGCAAAACGCCGAAGCCCTGGCCGGCATCGCCCTGACCCAACGGGTCAAACCGGGTGCGCCGGTGCTTTACGGCGGCTTCACCACCAATATTGACATGCAGAGCGGCAGCCCGGCCTTTGGCGGGCCGGAAGGGGCGCTGGCCCTGTTTGCCGGGGCGCAGTTAGCCCGCTTTTACGGCCTGCCTTATCGCGGCAGCGGCAGCCTGAACAACGCCAAAACGCCCGACGCGCAAGCGGGTTATGAAACGCAGATGAGCCTGTGGCCGGCGGTGCTGGCCCACGCCAACCTTATCCACCA
>CAZDMM010000562.1:0-5335 GCA_964505845.1 uncultured Caldilineaceae bacterium | reverse complement strand
GCAGCTCTTTCGTAAAGAGCAGGTTGTCGGTTCAAGTCCGACGGGTGGCTTTTTTTATTGGGTGCAGCCGGCCTTCTCCCGGCCTGGGTTCCGGCATAGTACGATTGTGTTGACTCCAACCGTTCAAACCTTTAGCGCAAATTTTAAGGCTTACCTCTCCAGGCTGGCTAACCGCCTGTGGTATACCCTGGGCAGCCGGCAGTTAACCGGGATACTGCTAGGCGTTATTGCCTTGGCCGGCCTATTAAGTTTTGTCATTCCGCAGCAGGCAGCCCCGGCCAGCGCAGCGCCCGGCCGAGAAGCCTGGCTGGCCGGTCTGCCTGCGGCTGTTCGGCCTGCGGGTGAGGCGCTCTTCTTTTTGGGTTTGGCCAATATTTTGCAGTCGGTCTGGTTTTGGCTGCCGCTGGCGCTGCTGCTGCTGAACAGCCTGATCGCCCTGGCCGACTATCTACCCGGTGCCTGGCGGCGCTTACAGGCCCCTCTACCTCCTTTAACCTGGCAGCATCCTTTAGCCCAACGCACCGAGCAAGTGACCCGTTTGCCGGAGGCGCCGGATGAATATCTGGACGGTTTGAAGCGCGCCCTCCAAGAGCGCGGGTTTTTTCTGTACCAGGACAGCCAAACCGAAGAGCGCGTGCTGGGCGCGGCCCGGCGCCGCTGGAGCTGGCTGGCCCCAGCCGGCTGGTACGCCGGTTTAATTTTGCTCACCGCGGCCGTCTTGTTGAGCTATTTTTTCTTGCAAGTTGACAGGTTTACCCTATCGCCCCAGGAGGTAAAATCAAGTCCATTATTTGCCGGCACGTTTGAACTTAAGGAGATAGCGGCCGAACAGGGGTCAACCACGGTGAGCTACACCGCCGGGGAGCAGGCTGCTGAGTTGCACTGGCGACTTTTTCAGCCGGCGTTTCTGCGCCAAACCCTGATTTTGCCGGTGGCCCTGGAGCCGGTGTTGACCATCGAAGTCGGTGACGCGCAGGGCAAGCTGGTCAGGCTGATCCCCTCGCAAGAGAATCTACCCCCGGCCGAGCGGCTCCATTTGCCGGTGAGCGATACCCAATCGCCCCAATATTTTCTTATCCCGGCCACCGGGCTGGCCTTTCAAATTGCGCCCGGCCCCGACTCCCCTGATGAATTGAAGGTGCAGGTCCGCCACGCCGCCGAAACCACCCCCTCCAGCACGCTCAAGGCCAGGGTGGGGCAGCCGTTTAAGGTGGATAACCTGAGCGTGCTCATAACCCGCAGCTATAATTTAACCGTTTTAGCCCAGCGCGACCCGGCTCTGCCGCTTTATGTACTTGGCCTGGTTTTCAGCCTCGCCGCCGGAGCTTTTTATTGGTGGCGGCCACCCTTGCAGCTCTGGCTGATCCCTGAGGTTAAAGGGCGCGGGGGGCAGCTTTATGGGGTGGTTGAAAAATTTGGCTCCACAGCGCCGGCCGCCTCATTTTTGGATGACCTGTGGGCGCCCCCTCAAAATCCCATGTGACTTTAGGGCAAAATAAAAGGTTCTATTGACCCTCTCAACTGGTGACTTTTGCCCCTTTTCTCCTCAATAATTCCGGTGTATGCTTAAGCTAAATCCATCTCTCCCCCGTTACTTTCTCTCTCACCTGCAGAACTTTAGCAAATCAAAATAGGCCAATGGTCATGTTTGTTTTTTAGCCTGGGTAGGTTATAATTCAACTACTGAAATTCAATTTTTGAATATTATAAGATGGTGCGACAGAATAAAAATTATGATTTAGAAATTCTAAATCACATTGAGCAAAATCCCGATACCACCCAGGCAGACCTGGCCACGCAGCTTGGGGTAGCCATTGGCAGCGTTAACTGGTATCTCAAGCGGTTGGTCAACAAGGGCTATGTTAAAGTTACCCAGATGCAGCGCCGCCGGCTGCGTTACTTGCTGACGCCCAAGGGCCTGTCAGAAAAAGCCCGCCTGACCACTGCATTTATGCAAGCCTCGTTCCATTGGTACCGCGAAACGCGCCGGGCCTCGCTGAAATTTTTGCAGCAGATCAAGCAGGCGGGTTATGATACCGTGTGCATTGAGGGGGACGGTGATTTAGCGGAGATTGTGTACCTTAGCTGCCTGGAAGCGCAGATGAAGGTTAAAGAAACGGTTGACCACAGCTACCCGATTTTTAAGATTGTGGGTTTTAAGACGATGGTGGCCTGGCCGGAGGGCAGCCTTAGCCCCGACAAAGCTGCTGACAGCGCACCGGCCCCTCAAAATACTTTAAAAGGCACAGGTTGAACATGAGCCGGAATATCGCGGTTGTTGGTTGCGGTTACTGGGGTAAGAATCTGGTCAGGAATTTTGCTCAACTCCGGGCTTTAAAGTGGGTTTGTGACGCCAATGAAGCGGCTCTGAAGGCCCAGGCGCAGCTATACCCGGATATCCAGACCACCCCTCAGTTTGAAGAGGCCCTCCGTGACGACGAAGTCCAGGGGGTAGTTTTGGCCACCCCGGCCGCTCTGCATTATGCCCAGGCTAAGGCCGCAATTTTGCAGGGCAAGGATGTGTTTGTTGAAAAACCCCTGGCCCTTCATTATGCGGAGGGGCTGGAATTGGTCAGCCTGGCCCAGGCCCGTGGGGTCATCCTCATGGTAGGCCATATTCTGGAATATCACCCGGCGGTGACGCTGTTGAAGGAGATTATCCAGCGCGGTGAACTGGGGCGGCTGTGGTACATTTATTCCAACCGGCTCAATCTGGGCAAGGTGAGACAGGAGGAGAATATCTTGTGGAGCTTTGCGCCGCACGATATTTCGGTTATTTGCGGGCTGTTTGGGGCGGAGCCAATTGAGGTGAGCACCGCGGGAGGCAATTATCTGCAATCTGCCATCGCCGATGTGACGGTAACAAACCTGTTATTTACCCAGGGCCAGCGCGCCCATATTTTTGTCAGTTGGCTGCACCCTTATAAAGAGCAAAAGTTGGTGGTGGTCGGCGATCATAAAATGGCCGTTTTTGATGATACGGCCCGTGAAGGCAAACTTAAAATCTATGATAAGGGCATCGAGTGGCGGGCCGGGCTGCCGGTTCCGCGCCAAACCGCCGAAACTACCCTGTTTTTTGAGGAAACTGAACCGCTCCGCCTGGAATGTCAGCATTTTTTAAACTGCATTCAAACCCGGCAGCCGGCCCTGACCAACGGCGAAAACGGCCTGCGCGTTCTTAAGGTTTTGGAAGCCAGCCAAAAATCTCTGGAGCAGGGGGGCATCCCCATTCAACTGGCAGAATTTGATACGGAGAAGCGGAGTTGAAAGATTATTTTGTGCATGAGTCAAGCTATGTAGACGAGGGGGCCGAAATTGGGGCCGGGACTCATATCTGGCATTTTTGCCATGTGATGCCTAAAAGCAAGATTGGGCAAAACTGCAATATCGGCCAGAATGTTTTTATTGCGGCCGGGGTGGTAGTGGGCAACAATGTCAAAATTCAAAATAACGTTTCGTTGTATACCGGGGTCGCCATCGAGGATGAGGTGTTTCTGGGGCCTTCGATGGTTTTTACCAATGTTATCAATCCGCGCAGCCACGTTGTCCGCCGCAATGAATACCAACCCACCCTGGTCAAACGGGGGGCCTCTATCGGCGCTAATGCCACCATTGTGTGCGGGGTGACGCTGGGTCAATATAGTTTTGTAGGGGCCGGCTCGGTGGTGACCAAAGATGTGCCGGCCTATGGTCTGGTTCACGGTAATCCGGCCCGGCTGCGCGGCTGGGTGTGCCGGTGCGGGGTCAAACTGTTATTTCAGACTCAGCAAGACCACGAAGAAGCCACCTGCGCCGGGTGTGGGAGCCGCTACCTTAAACAAGAGCAGGTGGTTACGGCGGTGCAGGAGTCATGATGAAAGTTGCCACCATTGTGGGAGCGCGGCCTCAGTTTATCAAAGCCGCTCCGGTGAGCAAGGCCCTGGCCCAGGCCGGCCAGCATGACTTTTTGATACATACCGGCCAGCATTATGATTATAAGATGTCGCAGGTATTTTTTGAGGAGCTCAATATTCCTGCTCCTGATGTTAACCTGGAAGTCGGTTCCGGCTCGCATGGCTGGCAAACGGGGCAAATTCTGGCCCGGCTAGAGGAGGTGCTGCTGGCCGAAAAACCAGATTGGGTGCTGGTTTATGGCGATACCAACTCGACCCTGGCCGGCGCCCTGGCGGCCTGTAAGTTGCAGCTACCGGTGGCGCATGTAGAGGCCGGCCTGCGCTCTTTTAACCGCACCATGCCGGAGGAGCATAACCGGGTGTTGACGGACCATTGTTCTACCTTACTTTTCTGCCCCACCCAAATGGCCATTGCTAACTTGGGCCGCGAAGGGATCACCCAGGGGGTGCATTGGGTGGGCGACACGATGTATGACGCGGTTTTGCAATTTGCCGCCCTTGCACGCCAACGCTCAACTATTTTGGCAGATTTGAACCTGGAGCCAAAAAGCTATTTGTTAGCCACCCTTCATCGCCCTTACAACACCGATGTACCCGAAAATCTCATCAATATCTTAACGGCCTTTGCGGAAATTGGTGAGCCGATTGTTTTTCCGGTCCATCCCCGTACCCGGAAAAAAATTAGCCAGTTGGGGGATGGGGTGAAGCTTGAGCGTTTGGCCGTAAAGGTCAAATTAATCGAACCGGTGGGCTACCTGGATATGCTGACCCTGGAGCAAAACGCCCGGCTGATCTTGACCGACTCGGGCGGGATGCAGAAAGAGGCTTATTTTTTGAGCGTGCCCTGCATCACCCTGCGCCCCGAAACCGAATGGGTTGAAACGGTGGCGGCCGGTTGGAATGTGGTGGTGGGAGCTGACGTGGAGCGTATCGTGGCCGCCACGCGAGAGCTGCGCCCCGGCGGGTCGCCGCCGCCGGTGTTTGGGGATGGCCGGGCCAGCGAGCGGGTGGTGGGGTTGATGAAAGCAGGATAAATGTATTAGGAGTTTGATCTTGTCATGCGCAATTGGTTAGTTACGACGGAGTCTAAAAAGCTGGAATATTACAAGGGACTGCTGATCCATGCAGATACAGGCGTCCACGAACAAGCTAATACATTATTTCAGAAGTATGTACCTATTGGCAGCAATATACTTGATGTAGGGGCTGGTGCAGGTGCGTTTTCAAGGCGATTGGCAGACTCCGGTTATAAAGTACATGCACTTGATATTGACCCAGCTAAGTGGACTCTGGATGATATCCCTTTTCACAAACTGAACATAGATTTAGGGATTTCTGGTTCGATTACTGAACAATTTGATGCTGTTTGTTGTCTGGAAGTAATTGAGCATACTGAAAATCCCTGGAATTTATTGCGAGAAGTTTACAAGGTTTTAAAGCCG
>CAZDMM010000561.1:0-5361 GCA_964505845.1 uncultured Caldilineaceae bacterium | reverse complement strand
GACCATCTCGCCCTCCACTCGCCCCCGCCGCCGGAAGTACCCGACGCCGTGCTTGTAGAGGGTCATATGAATAATGGGCAGTTGAGACAAGGCATTTTCTCCTGAGATAGAGATTGGTGACTGGTAATTGGTAATTACCAATTACCAATTACTGTTTTTCATTGCCACCTTTCACGCCCAACACCGACTTGGCAGCGGCAACAATTTCCTCCACCGAGGCCAGCAGCAGTAAATCTTTTTCAAGGTGAGCATCCAGCACGGTGACGCCCCATTCACGCAGCGTTTTGACGCTTTGTTTGAACTGAGGATGGTTGGCCAGGTTTTGGTTCATGCCCGGCGCAACGATCACCGGCCAGCCGGCCCCGATGGCTTCGGCTACCAGCGAAAGGGGCAAATTATCGGCGATACCCTGAACCATTTTGTTGAGGGTGTTGAAGGTAGCCGGCACCACCAGGGTTAGCCCCGGCTGGCGGCCATTGAGCAAAGCCGGGTTAAAATAGCTACTCACCAGTTGGTGGCCTTGCAAGTCGGCCAGGTTATAGGGGCTGATAATCTGGTGGGCGCTGTCGGTGAGCAGGGTGTAGATGGGTAAATCAAAGTCGTTTAAAGCTTCGATGAGATCAGGCACACAGCGGGCCGCGCTGGCGCCTGAGACTACCAGATAGATAGCTTTTACTTGAGTCATTGATCCTCCGGTTGAACGACCACTAAAATAGCTTTAGCGGCGTGATAGCCCAAATTATGTTGTTCCGGGCCGATGTTGAGGGTGAGCGGCCCATCAAAGGGGGCGCAAGCCAGCAGTTGCACGTGAGTGCCGGGGTAAAGCCCCAGTTTGCCCAGGTAGCGCAGCAGTTCCGGGTCTTGGTCATCCACTTCTACCACAATCAGCCGGTCACCGGCCTGCATATCCACCAGACGACCGCTCGCCGGTTGAGATACTACCCCGGCGCGGCTGGGAATGGGTGCGCCGTGCGGGTCAAACAGGGGGTCGCCCAGGGCGGCAGCCATACGCTCTTCCAAATCCTCGCTCAGAACGTGTTCCAGTTTTTCCGCCTCCTCGTGAACGCGGTCCCAGGGCACATTGAGAGCTTCGGCCAGGTAAAGTTCAAGCAAGCGATGATGGCGCACAATTTCCAGGGCCAGCTTTTTCCCGGTGGGGGTAAATTTAACACCCTGATACGGCTCATACTCCAGCAAATTTAGCTCGGCCAACTTTTTGCACATGTTGGTCACGGAGGCCGGGGCCACCCCCAGCGACTCGGCCAGGGCGGTGGTCGGAACCTGCTCGCTGCGCTCCTGCAGCTTATAAATGGCTTTGAGATAATCCTCCATCGCCTGGCTGAGCATGGCTCGTTCCAAAAGTCTGTCCTTTCTATCAATCATAGGCTTTAGGTTAACCTTCCCGGAAGCTGATAGCTTCCGGGAAGGTTGTCGGGACGACCGCCAGGGTTCGCCCCTACATTTCGAGAAGATACGTTTAAAGTTTAACCCAGTTGGAAGCCGGTGTCAAGCATTTTGAGCGATTGACAATCTGGGTGTTCCGTGTTATGCTCCCCTGAAATTTAAAGATTAGAGATTGGAGATTAAAAATCTCTAATCCTAATTCCTACTAACACACCCAGGAGATACTTTCATGTCGGATCAACCCGTCATCAATTTTACCCGTGGCGTGCCGGCCACCGAGTCTTTTCCCATTGAGGATATGACGGCCGCAGCGCAGTCGGCCATTCAAAAATACGGTACTACCATTCTGCAATATGGGGCCTCTTACGGCTTTTTACCCTTGCGGGAGTGGCTGGCCCGGTGGCAGGAGGTTTCGGTAGACCAGGTGATGACCGGCAACGGCTCACTGCAAATCATCGAGTTTTTGTGCTTCCATTTTATCCAACCGGGCGATGTGGTTTTCACCGAGATTCCCAGCTATGACCGCACCCTGACCATGCTGCGGCGGCATGGCGCTACGATTGTGGGCATCCCCTTGGAGGCTGATGGCCCCAACCTTGAGGCTTTAGAGGCGACCCTCAAACAGCAAGTCCCCAAATTTTTCTACCTGATCCCCGATTTTCAGAACCCGGCCGGGGCCACCTGTTCCCTGGAAAAACGCCAAAAGTTGGCCGCCCTGGCCGATCAATATGGTTTTTGGCTGGTGGAGGATGCGCCTTACCGGCCCTTGCGCTATCGCGGCCAGGAACACCCCTCCCTGTTCCAGTTGAATCCGGAGCGCACCCTGCACATGCTTTCCTTTAGCAAGCTGATTGGCCCCGGCCCGCGCGTGGGGATTCTATACGGCCCGGCCGACCTGCTGAAAAAGCTGGCTAAAATTGCCGAAGATACTTACATTACCCCCAGTTTGTTGGCGCACGGCATTGTGTACGAGTACTGCCAAAGCGGCAAGCTGCCTGCTCAAATTGAGCGGCTCAAAGCCCTGTATGCACCGCGTCTGCAAGCCTGCCTGGAGGCGCTGGACAGGCATCTGCCCGATGCGCAGGCCACCCGGCCCGAAGGCGGCTTTTTCCTCTCGCTGACGCTGCCGGAAGGGGTCAGCACCGTCGCCGTGCGAGAGCAGGCCAAAGCGCACAATCTCAATTTGGCCGATGGGCAAGCCTTTTTCCCCAACGGCGGCGGCGAGCGCTTTTTGCGCCTGCCCTACTGCGCCCTCAGCCCCGCCGAGATTGATGAAGGCGTCAGCCGTTTAGCGGCAACGGTGAAGGAAGTGCAAAAATAAGTGTCAAGTTTTCCGGCGCCAGGTATCAGGTGAGTGATAGTGTCAGGTTTTCCGGTGTCAGGTGTCAGGTGAATGGGTGGGGAAGTGTCAGGTTTTTCGGTGTCAGGTGTCAAGTGTCAGGTGTCAGCTATAGGTAGAGGTTATGCCGCTCATCAAACGGTTTGAGGATATCCAGGCTTGGCAAGAGGCGCGACAATTGACGCGGCAAATTTATGACTTGAGCAGTACTGGCGATTTTGGACGTGATTTTGGTTTGCGTGACCAAATTCGTCGCGCAGCGGTATCGGGAATGACGAATATTGCCGAAGGTTTTGATTGCGACTCTCACACCGAATTTGCCCGTTTTTTGGGAATTGCCCGTCGTTCTATCGTTGAAGTACAATCGCTTCTGTATGTGGCTCTTGATGTCGGTTATATCAACGACGACACCTTTCAATTCCATTACACCCAAGCTGCAAAAACTAAAGCTCTCATTGGCGGCCTCAAATCTTCTTTAACCAAACACTCCTGACACCCGACACCTTCCACCTGACACCTAAACACTTGACACCCGACACTCTCCACCTGACACTTGACACCTATTCACTTGACACCTATTCACTTGACACCTATTCACTTGACACCGCTTCCGTCCACAACTTTGGATCCCGACCATACAGGTTGACCAATTCTCGCAGGCGATTCGAGACCCAGGGGTTTAGCGCCTCCGGGCGATAGCGCCAGCTCCAGTTGCCCCCCAGCACCGAGGGCGTGTTCATGCGAGCGTTGCTATCGAGATTGAGCGTATCTTGAAAAGGCACAATCGCAAAACGGGCCACCGAAGCCAGCGCCAGGCGGATGAAATCCCACACAATATCATCATCGGGGCGGGCCAGGTAGCGCCGGACTAAATCCTGCTCCGCCGGGGTGCGCTCCCGGTACCAGCCCAGGGTGGTGTTGTTATCGTGAGTGCCGGTGTAGACTACGGCGTTGCGGCGGTGATTGTGCGGCAAATACGAGTTGATTCCTCCCGCCGCGCCGGCTTCTTGCACGTCAAAGGCAAATTGCAAAATCAGCATGCCTGGAAACTCAAAGTGATCGCGCAGGGCCTCCACTTCTGGGGTGATGACGCCCAAATCTTCGGCCAGGATGGGTAAATCACCCAGGGCTTGCCGCACCGTTTCAAACAATTCCATGCCCGGCGCTTTAACCCACCGGCCATTTTTGGCGGTTTCTTCTCCGGCCGGCACCTCCCAATAAGCTTCAAACCCCCTAAAATGGTCAATGCGGATTATATCCACCAGGCGCAGGGTGGCCCGGATGCGCTCAATCCACCAGCGGTAGCCCTGCGCCGCCATTTTTTCCCAATTGTAGAGGGGGTTTCCCCACAATTGACCGGTCTCACTGAAATAATCGGGCGGCACCCCGGCCACGACGGTGGGCTGGCCCTGCTCATCCAGAAAAAACAACTCCCGGTTGGCCCACACGTCCACGCTGTCCGGCGCGACAAAGATAGGAATGTCGCCGATGATCTGGATGCCGTTGTCGTTGGCATACTGCCGCACCGCCCCCCACTGCTGAAAGAAATAAAATTGCAGCACTTTTTTGATGGCAATCACTTCGGCCTTGTCCTTGCGCCAGCGGGTCACGGCGGCGGGCTGGTGCAAGGCAATATCTTTGTCCCAATAATTGCTCCACATGGCCCCAAAAACCTCTGCGGCTTGAGCCTTCTGGTCAAAATGCTCTTTGACCGCCATGAAGAGGGCAAAGTCGTCCAGCCAACCGGCCTGTTCGGCGCAAAAAGCTTCAAATGCAGCCCGGCGCTCGGCATTGGCCTCCGCTAAAAAGTTGCGGGCGGCTTTTTCTAGCAGGGGAACCTTCCAATGGATCACCCAGCCAAAATCCACCTGATCCACCGGAAAGGGGGGCGTCTGGGCCAAATCAGCCGGCTCCAAATCGCCGGCCTCGACCAATTTATCCAGATTGATGAGCAGCGGGTTCCCGGCGAAAGAAGAAAACGAGGCATAAGGCGAGTCGCCGTAGCCGGTTGGCCCTAAAGGTAAAACCTGCCACAGCGACTGCTTGGCCTCAACCAAAAAGTCAATAAAGTGAAAAGCCGCCTCCCCCAAATCCCCGATGCCGTACGGGCCGGGAAAGGAGGTGGGATGCAGCAAAATACCGCTTGAGCGAGTGAGTTTCATTAATCATTCTCCGTTTCTGAATTAGTATCGTGGTGCGTGTTCCGTTAACTAAAGCGTCAAACTGAAAGAGCAAAGGACGCTGAAACGTTTTAAGAAAGCAGTTTTAGCCAACCGGGCTTCACTCTCTCAGCACGATCGCTTCAGCCTCATGCGCTTCATGATACCTCCGTAAAACACATATGGAGCCTTTTTCCAGGCATTAATAACAATAGAGGCTTTGAGGTCGTTCTCAAAGCCCTTTTTACTTGCTGTTCAATGACTGATCCGCTCGCTCTACTTGACTGAATCGAACCAAGTCAAAAAAGAGGAGGGCAGACAACCGTCCGCCCCCTCAATATCTTTACCGCACGTTATAAAACGCAGCCATACCGGGATAAACAGCCGTTTCGGCCAGCTCCTCCTCGATGCGGAGCAACTGGTTGTACTTGGCCACCCGGTCGGAGCGAGCCGGGGCGC
>CAZDMM010000560.1:0-5371 GCA_964505845.1 uncultured Caldilineaceae bacterium | reverse complement strand
TAAAAAAAATATTCCCACCGCACCTTGTAGGGACGCTGCGAATGCGTCCCTACATTTCTTTTGGAGCATCTTGCTACTGCTGCTACAATATTGGCTTAACCTTTTTTGGAGGAATCCCAGGCATGACCAGAGCCGAAACCTTAGAATGGATTGACCTCATCCTTGATTCTCTGGATAATCACGAGATGATGGCAATTATCAAAGAAAGCAGCCACCGCTTTGACGGCCAATTTTTTGAGACGATTAACAGCGAGGTGGAACGCTACACCGCCGCCGGCAACCAGGCTACCGCCGACCGCCTGAACGCCATTGCCCGCGCTATTGCCGTCGTCCGCCAAAACCGCGCCGAGAATCTATAGGTTCCGTATGACTTCTGGCCCCCCCGAAAATATCATTTTAGATGGAACCTTGCTGGGCAAGCTCAGAGCCGGCATTGAAGATGTTTTTGCCGTCACCGGCGTCGAAACGCCCCGCGCCGCCCCCCAGGGAACGATTATGTTCCTGGGCGATTTGTTAATGGCCGACAGCGAAGCCGCTTATGACCGCATTGCCGAACGCTGGCGGGCCTACCAGTACACCCCCATGCTGCGCCGCCAGCAAGGGCAAATCGCCCTGATTGCCCAGCCGGGCATCATTGCACCCAAGCCCAGCAATCCCTGGATAAATTTAGCCCTGGCAATTGTCACCCTCATTTCGGTGTTATTCACCGGGGCAGTCTATGAGTGCCAGGGCTGCGTTCCGGCCACTTTATCGCAGTGGTTGGGTGGTTTGCCAATGATGCTGGCGATGATGGGCATCTTATTGGCCCATGAGTTTGGGCATTATTTTGCGGCCCAGTATCACAAAATAGCGGTAACGCTGCCTTATTTCATCCCGCTGCCGGTAATTTCTCCCGTTGGGACGATGGGAGCCTTTATCCAACTGCGCGCCCCATTCAAAACCAAGAAACAGTTGTTTGACATCGGGGTAGCTGGCCCATTGGGTGGACTCATCGTGGCCTTGCCCCTGGTTTTTTGGGGAGTGGCCCAGTCAACGGTCGCCGAAATCAATCGTGGGGCCGGCGCCTTGGAGGGTAACTCTATTTTTTATTTGACCCTCAAATATCTGCTGCACCGAGAATTGCTGCCCAGTTTTGACCAATACGCCGGCTTACCCTTTTGGCGCGAGTTTTTATATTTGCTCGGCGGAATAGTCCCGGCCCAGGGCAGCGGCCACGATATTTTTATCAACTCCTTTGCCTTCGCTGCCTGGTTTGGCCTCTTTGTCACGGCCATGAATTTAATCCCGGTGGGGCAGTTGGATGGGGGCCACGTCATCTATTGTCTCTTGGGAGAAAAAGCCCGTTGGCTGGGCATGGCCCTGGTCGGCTTTATGGTGATTATGGGGATTTTTTGGTGGAGCGGCTGGCTCTTTTGGGCTATGCTGGTGTTTTGGATTATCGGCCCCGGCCATCCCCCACCCCTCAATGATTTGGTAGAGTTGGGCTGGCCGCGCCGCTTGCTGGCCTATGCGATGATTTTTATCTTTATCATCCTCTTTATGCCCAACCCACTCCAACCGCTGTAAAAGATAGGAATCAATCCGCAATATTCTTCTGGCCCATAATTTTGGTGGGCGTGACCCGCACCAGCAGCTCACCGGGCACGCCGTTGCGTTTGCCATACGCCTCGGCCAGCGCTGCGCCCATGTAACGGCCGGCGATGCGCGTGGCCCAATAGCGCAAATCGGCCGGGTCGGTGGAGATGCGGGCTGTGCCTTCGATGATCACAAATGAAAAGGGCGGCGTTTCGTCGTCCACGCAGATAGCAACGCGCGGCTCCCGGCCCAGATTGGCGGCTTTGACCGACTCGTGCCAGGTGGTAAAGATCACTTCTTCGCCATCCAGGTCAAACCAGATAGGCGCTACATGGGGCCGGCCGTCGGCCCGGACGGTGGCCAATTTGCCGGTACGGGCGCGTTCCAGCAAAAAACTCCGCACTTCCTCTGGATTCATTTTAGCCATAGGTCAGCCTCCTTCGAAAATAGCCCTCACCCCCAACCCCTCTCCCATTGGGAAAGGGGAGTCGCGTCAGCGACGGGGTGAGGGATTTTCATCGTCGGTGGCGTGCCGCAGGTTCGTGGACACTCCTCAGAAAATAGACTGCCGACCGTCGAAAAACGTTTTCGTCCAACTCCTTCGGTTTGCTGTGCTCAGTTACCAGCTTGCCCCGAAGTTTCCACCTGGGGGTTGAAATGGGGGTTGTCGGAAAAACTTTGGCGGATCATCTGGGCCTCTACGGCGCAGCGTTCGGCCGCTTCGGGTTGGTTTAAAGCCTGGTAAGCCGCAGCTAAATTCTCCAGGCACAGCGCCGCCCCGCGCCGGTGGCCGATCAGGCGGTTTATTTCAAGCGCCTGCTGGCAATAAACCACAGTTTTGGCGTAGTCGGCCAATTCCAAATAGACGCCTCCCAGGCTGTTCAAACTAACCGCTTCGCCATAACGGTTTCCAATGGAACGGTTCAAGTTCAGGGATTGGTGGTAGTAACTCTCGGCTTCGGCGTAGTCTTCAAGCAGCTTGTAGGTATCACCCAGCCCGTTCAGCGTTTTAGCTCTGGCCGAAGGGTTGCCGCCCTGGCTGAGAATCTCCTGGGCGTCATGCATGTGAGCGCGAGCCATTTCTAATTGGCCCTGGCTGGCCGAAATGTGGGCCAGGTGGAGCAGGCTTTCGCCCTGCAAAGCCGGGTTCTTAGCCTGGCGAGCGGTAATCAAAGCCGCCTGCGCTTCGGTCATGGCCTGGGGCAGCCGGTTCACCGCCCGGTCATAACGGGCCTGGCGGTTATGCACCACCGCCTGCTTGGCCGGGTCATCCAGAATTTGAGCCAGCTTTTGCAAAGCGGCCAAATCGGCTGCCTGGGCCGGACGCTCACCCAGGTTATCGTAAATATGCTCCCTGGCCAGCAGCAGTTCATACCGTTGCGGCCGGGTCAACTCGTTTTGTTCCAATTGATCCAGGGCATCGAGGGCCTGGGTATACCAGATCAAAGCCTGGTGGCTGGCATAAAGCGCCTGGGCCTGGGCCGCAGCCTGGATGCTGTAGGGCAAGCCCTTTTCCAACTCACGGGCTTGAAAGTAATGGTAGGCCAGCAGCGCCGCCAGGCGGTCAGAATTGGGGTGATGCCGCTGCTCCAGCGTCTCGCCCACCTGCCGGTGAATCAGGCGCTGCTTTAGCAAACTCAAGCTGGTGTATAAAACTTGTTGGCTGCGCAAGTGGTTAAAACAGAACAGGCCCTCGTCAGGCAGGTCTTGGACCAGATGCCGTTCCAGGGCAACGTCTAGCTTCTCCAAAACCACTGCCAGGGAGAGGTCGCTGATTTTGCTCAGGTCATCAAGCTCAAAGGTCAAGCCTATGACGGCGGCCTGTTGTAACAGGGTTTGGTTTTCTTTGCTCAGGCAGCGCACCCGCCGGGAGATGGCTTCGTGGATACGCTGAGGTAGGTGCGATTCAAGCGCCGGGCTAAAATACCAGGCCCCGTTTTCCCTCTGCAGCAGCCCTTCGTCTACCAAGGTTTTAGCCAGTTCTTCCACAAACAGCGGGTTGCCCTGCGTGCGCTGGTAAATGGCTGCTGCCAACTCTTCCGGGACTGGCTGCGACCAGACGCTTTCTAGGAGAGCCTGCACCTCAGGCAGGGCGAGCGGCTGTAACTTGATTGAGGTGTAGGCGGCGTGGCCGTTGAGGTGGGTCAGCACTTCGCTCAACGGTTTGTTATCGCCGACCTCCTGACCCATTGTTGCCACAATCATCAGGGCCATTTCCCCACAATGCCGCCCCAGGTAATCGAGCAGTTGCAGGCTGCTGTAATCGGCCCAATCTATATCATCCAGCACCAGCAGCCAGGGCCGCCTGGTCGTGATCGGTTGCAGGGTTTGGGCCAGGCTAAAGGGCTGTAGGGCGCCGACGCCGTTAGTGTTGCGGCTGTCCAGCCCGGCTGGAGCGGGCATAATATTGGACAGCAGTTGGTGCAGTTCTGGGATGAAGGCAGCGACCTCATGCAGCAGCCGCCCTACCTGGGCAGCGGCGGTGGCCGGCGGGGTGGTGGCAAAATAGAACTTGAGCGCATCAATAAAGGGCTGGTAGGCCAGGCTGCCGTCCGATTGCTGGCAGTGCCCAATCAAAATCGTCGCCTCGTCCAGGCGGTCGGTAAACTCTTGCACCAGGCGCGTTTTGCCGGCGCCCACCTCACCCTGGATGAAGACCAGCCGCCCCCGGCCTTGCTGCGTTTCGGCCCACAGGTTCAATAATTGGTGCAGCTCCTGGCTGCGACCGGCCAGGGCCGGCCAGCGCTGGCGGATGATACTTTGCCCCGACGTGCTGCGGCTGGCCGTAACGGACAGCCCTAGCAGCACCCGCCGCACCTGCAAGGCCGAGTCATAACGTTTGGCGGGGTCTTTTTGCAGCAGTTTGAGAATCAAATGCTCAAACGCTTGAGACAATTTGGGATTCAGCTCACGGGGAGGCCGGGGCAAGGCGCTGCAGTGGTGCTCTAAAATCTCCTGATCGCTGCCACTAAAGGGCGGTTGGCCGGTGACCAGTTCATACAAAATTACCCCCAGGGCGTAAAGGTCGGTGCGGGGGTCGAGGGGCTGGCCCATGATTTGCTCCGGGGCCAGGTATTGGGCGGTAACCAGGGCCAGCGGCAGGCCCACACTGAGCAGTGGCTTGCCGGTTTCCAGGCGGCCCAGGCCAAAATCGCTAATTTTGACCTCGTTGGTGGTGGAGATCAACACATTTTGGGGCTTCAAATCCCCATGGATCACGCCGTGCTCGTGGGCGTAATCCAGGGCGCGGGCAATGCTGAGGCCAATATGCACGGTTAAATCCAGGGGCAAAAGTTGGCCGGGCTGTTCGATGAGCATATTCTGGAGCGTGCCGCCGTCAATAAACTCCACCGCTGTGTAAGATAAGCCCCGGTCCTGGTCGCACTCATAGATGCTGACGATATTGGGATGCACTAAATTAATAATATCGCGGGCCTGCTGCAAAAAGCGTTCAATGGCCTCATCGCTAAAGGAGGCAGATAGAATCTTGATGGCCACCGGGCGGTTGAGTTGCGTATCGGTAGCTTTAAAGATAGTGCCAAGCTGGCCCTCGCCCAGCTTAGACTCAATCTGATACCGTTCTTTGAGTGTTTGCCCCGGCAGGTTCAGGGTTTCACGGGCTTGCAGGGCGCTGACGGCGGTGTGGATGGAAGGATAACTGGCAAAGAAATCACGGTAGCCGGCCAGTTCGATGACCTGCTGCACATTGGGCGAGGAGCCGGCCAGAACCATGGGGGTGCCGGGATGCTCACGGCGTAGTTTAACCAGAGCGCGCAGGCCAGAAACTTGCAGCATC
>CAZDMM010000559.1:0-5379 GCA_964505845.1 uncultured Caldilineaceae bacterium | reverse complement strand
AGTTTCGCCACGCCAGTGGGTATCCAAACTAACTTTGGGCACCAGCCAATCTCGTTCCCAAACTCAGTTTGGGAACGAGATTTTAACATTGGTTCGATTACCAGTTCAAATCCTCGGCCAGATCAAGCAAAGAACGCTGGCCGGTTGGTTTCTTGTTTTTATGGGTCATTTTCTCGGCGCCCTTTTTGGCCACGATGCGCTTGGCAATCATGTCGGCCATGACCTTGTCGGGCAGTTGTTTGGGTTGGGATTTTTGCCACTCGATGGCCCGCTGGCCCGGCTCGCAAATATCCAAAAAGGCGCAGTATTGATGCGCCCAGTGATCCGGCGGCAGCACGTCATCTTCCGGCAATTGATTCATCTCCAACCCATTCAACATGCGCTTGATGCGGGCCAGTAGATCGTCCATCAGCACCGGATCAGGATAGATTTCGTAGGCCAGGTGATCCAGGGTGTCCCGGTTCTCGTAATAGATAATCGCCCCTTTCAGGGGAATAGCGCCTTGATAATATTCGGTCAAACCCCACAAATAAATCTGGGCTTGCAGTACGTGCTCCTCTTTGGGAATTTTGGCCGCTTTGAGCTTGTCGAACTCGCTGGCGGCGGTGGTTTTAAATTCCAGCGCCCAGAAGCCGGTTGACGCTTCGGCCACCGGCGCGCCCGGCGGAATAAACAGAATCCCGTCACAGAAGCCGTGCAGCCGGTATTCCGGCGCCTCAAAAAAGACTTCCTGGGCCAGGCAGGCCCGGCTCATACCGCGCTGCAAACGCCGGTGGCTGTCAGTGCCCACCGATAGAATCCGGCCCACCCTGGCATCAAAAGGCGGCTTGGGCTGGCCCTGCAATTCAAAGGCCACGTACAGCATGCAGCCCTTCGCCAGCGACGAGGGCTTGATATACTCTTTCTGGCTCTTGTGCTCCTCCTGGAGCCATTCCACCGCGTACTCGGCGGCGCTGCGTGGTCGTTTCAAGGTCTACCCCTTCCTTTCTCCTCGTTGCGAAACTGAGTTTCGCAACGCACTTGGGTGTCCAAACTCAGTTTGGACACCAGCTAAAAGATTTGGGTGTGACCAATTTGAGTTGTAGTATAGGGCCTTGTGCCCGTTTTAGGCTTTACAAACGCCCACAAGGGGCTTTACTACCCCAATTGCAACTCATTTTGGTCACACCCAAAAGATTTAAACGGGTTTCTCTTCATTTCTTTCGCTCCTGAAGAAATAGCGGGTCTCGCCGGCGGTATTGATCCCCTTGAGGGGGTCTACCTGAAAGATGAGCGGGTATTGGGCGGTGACATTGCCGATAACCAGGGCGTGGTGTTGGCGCAGCCGGCGCACAAACGAGGCCATGGTTTCGTAATCGGCGGCCGCGCCGCGAGCCACGTGGCGCACATCATCTTCAAAGGGGATGCGCAGCAAAAAGAGGTTGTCGGCCTGGCGCAGAATGGTTTCATCCAGGCCGTGGATCATATTAGTCACAAAGAAGCTGGTAATCCCCAGGTGGCGGGCGCGGGTCACAATGTAGTCAATGCTCTGGCGCGACACGTACAGATGCGCTTCTTCAAAAAAGCAGAACGGAAAACGGCTGCTGCCCCGGTTAATCTCCCACAGGCACAAATCTTTCACCAGCTCGATGATGGCCTGCACAAAGCCCTCGCGGGCCATGTTGGACAGGCTGGAGATGTCAATCACTAAAGCGCCGCCGTGGCGGATGAGGCGATAAGACTCACCCAGCGAAGCCGCTTCCTCGGCGCTGCGGGCAAAGATGTTGGTGTTCTTGACCGCCTCCAGACGGGAGCGGATGGCTTGATTGACCACCATGGCGTTGGAGCCGCCGCCAAACTCGTTGGCCTCGGCCATTTGAATCAGTTGTTGGAAGCCGATGTAGGGCGCGCGGCCTCGCTCCCGTTCCAGCCCCTCGGCCTCAGCCCACAGCCGGGTGAGCCGGTTCTCAAAGTACAGGGCCGACACCTCCGGCAGGCCAAAACGCTGCAACAGGGTCATCAGGGGGGCCAGGCCAAACTGCCGCACCCCCAGCCGAAAGTTGCCGCCCGCCTCCAGATGAATGATACCGCGCTTCAGCACCTCGCCCGTCTCCGGGTCAAGCTCTACTTTGGGCAGATGAATATACTCGCGGTTGATGTCAAAAACCACGCAGGGCGCGCCGCTGGCAATCAACTGCATCAAAATCACTTTGGAGAGATGGCTTTTGCCGCTGCCTTTGACCCCCGTAACCACGTTGACCTTTTCCAGGTCTTGCCCCTCGATAAAAAAGGGATGGTGATTGAGGGTGTAGCCCAATTGGAGCGGGTGGCCTAAATTGCGGGTTGAATTGGCAAAAACCTCTTCATCGCTGGTGCGCTCGACGGTGACATCACGGGTGGGAATCCAGCCGTCCCACTGATCCCAACGGTTGGGATCAACTTTCCGGCGCGTTACGCGGCCATTGGTTGCGCCCATTGCACCACCTTTCTGATTTTGGCAATGGCCAGTTTGAGATTACTTTTTTCCGACAAGCCCTCCGGTTCAAGCGCAGCCGACTTGGAGGCGGTCTCTTCCTCGGCCACCAATTGCAACATCTCTTGCACCAGCGAAGGATAGGTGACGGTGCGGAACTCGATAACCTGCACAATCAAGCCGCGATCCCCGCCATTCTCCCGCAGGGTCAAATTTTCCCCCACCCGCAGGTCTTCTTCACGCGGATTAAAAACCAACTCCACAATGTCACCCTTGATTTGTTTAATCTGCACTTTCATTGAGGCCAGCGCTCCTTTCTGGTATTTCCGATAAGTGTTGAATTACCATCCTAAATCAGTATAATAATAATGGTAATATACTCGAAAGGAGTCAAGTTGTCAATATTATTAGGAATTTATTTTCCTGTTGCGGGATAAAAATTTCACGGTAGGATAAGCGGGCAGTTTGTCCTACCAAATCTTCGGTTGACGCCAAATCACTTCCTGGTTATACTTGAACCATAAGGAGTCCCGCCCTTGCAACGCGCCCTCCACACCCATCGCAATCATTATCTCCTGGCTGATTATTACCTGGATCACCGGCTGAATGAACGGCCAGAGTGGCGGGCGGCAGATGCCGCGCCCCTTCTGGCCGAACTGCGCCAGCGCTGGTCGGCTTTTACCCCGCACCACGATAACGAGGCCCAGACCGAAGAAGAGTGGATCAGACCGGTGCTCAAGGCGCTGGGCCACACCTTTAACCTGCAAACGCCGCTCAAAACCCCTTTTGGCACGCGCAAGCCCGATTACATGCTGTACCCCGATGAGGCTAGCCGCCAAGCAGCCAAAGCCAAAAGCGGCGCCTTTGACAGCGCCGAACTGCGGGCCACCGCCCTGGCCGTGGCCGACGCCAAAGCTTGGGATCGCCCACTGGATCAAGCCGGCGCCGCCAAAAATCAGAGCCTCAGCGAGAACCCCAGCCTGCAAATTTACATTTACGTGCAGCACAGCGGCCTGGCCTGGGGGATGCTGACTAATGGCCGCTTGTGGCGGCTGGTTCAGCGCGATACTGCCGAGAAGCTGGATGTTTATTATGAGGTAGACCTGCCGGCCCTGCTGGAGCAGAATGACCCCGAAGCTTTTAAATATTTCTATCTCTTTTTCCGGCGCGAAGCCTTTATAGACCAGCCCGGCGCGCCCGGCTGGCTGACCCAGGCTTTGGAACAGAGCCGAGCCTATGCGCGCGGCGTCAGCGACAGCCTGCGTGACCAGGTATACGAGGCGCTGCGCCATATGGCCCAGGGTTTTTTGGATTTCCCGGCCAACCGGCTCACCCCCAACCCGGCCACCCTCAAGGCCATTTACGATCACAGCCTCATCGTGCTGTACCGCCTGCTTTTTATCCTTTACGCCGAGAGCCGGGGCCTGCTGCCCGTGTCGGATAATGCCCTCTACAGCCGCAGTTACAGCCTGGATGCTATGAAGAAGCGGCTGGCCCGCGAACTGGACCACGGCCAGCCCGCCGCCCCTTCGATGACCACCTTTTGGCAGCAGTTGCGCCAATTGTGGCAGGTGATTGATACCGGCAACCCCGATTTGGAGGTACCGGCTTACAACGGCGGCTTGTTCAAGACCAGAGCCGACTCTTTTTTGGATACTTACCAGGTAGGCGATGTGCATCTGCGCCAGGCCATTGATTTGCTGGCCCGCACCGTTGACTCTCACACCCGCCAGCGTGTTTTTGTGGATTACCGCGATTTGGAGATTCGCCACCTGGGCAGCATTTACGAGGGGCTGCTGGAATACCGGGTACAGGTGGCCGCCCAACCTTTGACCATCCGGGTGGAAAAAGGGCGGGAGATTTACACCCCCACCCCTAACCCCTCCCCCGAAGCGGGGGAGGGGTTAGGGGTGGGGGTCGGCCAGGTTTACCTGACCACCGACAAGGGCGAGCGCAAGGCCACCGGCTCCTATTACACCCCGGATTACATTGTCAAATACATCGTCGAGCAGACGGTGCGGCCGATGTTGAATACGGTAGGGGCGAGGCTGGCCGGCGTGGTGTTCTCGGAGCAAAGCCAGACGCCTTCCGGTCTGCCTCGCCCCTACGACCCCGAAGCCCTAACCCAGGCCATCCTCTCCATCAACGTGCTTGATCCGAGCATGGGGTCGGGCCATTTTTTGGTGGAGGCGGCCGATTTTATCGCCCGCACAATGGTAGAGCTGGGCCTGCGCCCGCCGGCCGGCGAGGCCGGGCCGGAAAGCGACCTGGCTTATTGGCGGCGGCGGGTGGCCCAAAGCTGCCTGTACGGGGTGGACGTTAACCCCCTGGCCGTGGAACTGGCCAAACTGAGTCTGTGGCTGGCGACGGTGGCCCGTGGCAAACCCCTCAGCTTTTTGGATCACCACCTGCGCTGCGGCAACAGCCTCATCGGCAGCCGGGTGGCCGATTTGCCCCTGGAAGCCGCCAGACCTGACAGGTCTGGTAGACCTGTCAGGTCTAAAAAGAAGCAGCAGCAGGCTGAAGCCGCCGCCCGCGCCGCCGGGCAGCTTTCGATGCTGGATGACAGCGCCTTTGCCGGCTCGATGCGCACCGCCGCCGGTTTTATGAGCCAGATTGAAACCTTGCGCAGCGACACCCTGGCCCAGGTGCAGGAGGCCGAGGGGTTGTATCGCCGGGTGGTGGAAGAGGTGACGGCCAGGGCCAGGGAATTAGCCGATGTGTGGACGGCCCGCGCCTTTGGCTTGCCCGACCTGGATGAGACCCTTTGGAACGGGCTGACCCGCTACCTGCTGCACGGCGGCTTTGCCCTGCCCCAATACGAGCGCATTTTGGCGCAGGCCCGCACCCTGGCCGAACGCTATCGCTTTTTTCACTGGGAGTTAGAATTCCCGGAGGTTTTCTTTGACGCCAGCGGTGGGCTGATC
>CAZDMM010000558.1:4513-5380 GCA_964505845.1 uncultured Caldilineaceae bacterium | reverse complement strand
GGCCAGCAGCACGCTCTGGTTGCCCAGCGGGATGCCGGCCCGGCTCAGTTTGTCACATGCCTGATACAGTTCTGGGGTGATTTCTTTGGGGTGATTGACATGAATGTTTAGCCATAAGGGATGGTATTTAGCCAGGGTTTCGCATAGCTCATCGGTGACACGCTGCGGCAGAAAAACCGGCACCCGGCTGCCGATGCGGATAATCTCGATGTGCTCAATTTGGCGCAGCTCGCCCAGCAGATAATCTAAAATGCGGGGCGATACGGTCAGCGGGTCGCCGCCGGAGAGGAGCACGTCGCGCACTTGCGGGGTGCGGCGCAGGTAATCTAGCTGCAGCTCAAATTCGGTTTTGCTAAAGGTGGCGCTGGAATCGCCCACAATGCGGCTGCGGGTGCAGTAACGGCAGTAGCTGGCGCACTGCGTTGTGACCAGCATCAGCACCCGGTCGGGGTAGCGATGCACCAGGCCCGGCACCGGGCTGTGGCGGTCTTCGGCCAGGCTGTCTTCCATCATGCTCTCAAAGGCTTTTAGTTCGCGTCCTTTGGGGATAACTTGCTGCCGCACCGGGCACATGGGGTCGTTCGGGTCAATCAGGCTGGCAAAGTAGGGGGTGATGTCGAGCCGGAATTTATTGGGGGCAGAAATGCCCTCAATTTCTTCGGGGGTGAGATGGATGAAGCTTTCCAAAATTTCCAGATCGCTGACGCGGTGGCTCAACTGCCAGCGCCAGTCATTCCATTTGTCATCCGGCACGTCGGCCCAAATGTGGGGGCGCGGGGTGGCCCCGGCGGCCCAGGTAGTAGTTAGTTTTGACATAGCATCGGCTCCTTATCAATTTATACCGCAAGGGTATCCTTTAGGACGATT
>CAZDMM010000558.1:0-4503 GCA_964505845.1 uncultured Caldilineaceae bacterium | reverse complement strand
AGCGTGGGAATGAGATGGGAAACAAGATGGGGGTCGTAATTTATTGGGAGATTATATCAAGATATTGTTTCAAAGTCAATGAAATTATTTTGTTGATAAAGGTAAATTTTGATAAAATATTGTGAAAATAAGAGATAAGAAATAATAAAATGGTAAATAATAGTTGAAATACTAAAATAATTTTTGTAGGAGATGAGAGTTGTTTGAATTGGATGAGTTGGATCGAAAAATTTTGGCGATTTTGCAAGAGGATGGCCGGGCCTCGCATGTCAACATCGCCCGGCGGTTGGGGGTGGGCCACACCCGCGTGCGTGACCGGATTCTAAAAATGGAAGAGGCCGGGGTGATTGCCGGGTATCAGGTGGTCTTGAACCCGGTCAAATTGGGGCATGATGTGGAATGTGTGGTGCAGTTAGAGGTGGACCAACGCCTGGATTTTGAGGAGTTGGCCCGGCAGTTGCTCCAAATTGATGAGGTGGTGGAAGTTATCAACTTGACCGGGCCGGTGGATGCGCATGTGCGGGTGTGGGCCAAAGATATTGCCCACCTGAGGGAGATTTTGTACAACAAATTGAGCACCTTGCCGGCTCACAAAAGCACCAGCTCGGCTATTGTGCTCAAACAGTGGAAAAAGTCGCTGGGGGTGGGGGGATAGCGGCCAGGAAGATTAGAGATTGGAGATTACCTGGCTAAATCTCCAATCTCTTTAATAGTGAGTCACCACCTTTGTCCCTATTGGCGCCCAATTGAAGAGCCACCTGGCCGCCGGAGTCGGCAGGTTCACACAGCCGTGACTCATCGGCGTGCCAAAGTTGTTATGCCAATAGGTTCCGTGCAGCCCAAAGTTGCCGCTAAAGTACATCACATAAGGCACGGCGGGCAAAAAGTAGGCTTCATCGCCGGCCCCGCCCGACATGTCGGCGCTCTCATATTTGACGTAGATTTGAAACGTCCCAACAAGGGTGGGATGCTCCCAAATACCGCTAGAAACCCGAGATTTGAGGACGGCTTGCTGGCCTTCGTAAGCTACCAGGGTTTGAGTGGTCAGATTAACGTCAATCCATTTTTCAAGAACGAGCTTGTTTTGGTAAACCGCCGGATAGACATTCCACGGGGCGGCGGGCATGGCCGGCCGGGGTTGGTTCCAGGCGGGCGGGACCGGCCGGGCCGGTTGATTCCACAGCGGCTCAGTGGGCGCAAAGCTGCCGGTTGGGATACGCAGCAGTTGGCCGATATAGATAGCCGGGCCAAAATCGGGCAGGCCGTTGGCCGCCTGGAGCGCCGCCACCGTCGTCCCAAAACGAGCGGCGATGCTGTAAAGCGTGTCGCCAGATTGGACGGTATAGGTATCACCGGTGCTTGGAGGCAGGGGAGGAATATTGACAAACTGTGGCGCGGGGGGTGGGGTAAAATAAGCCGCGGGAATTGCCAATGGTTGGCCGGCATAAACGGTCAAGTTATCGTCCAGGCCGTTGGCGGCCGCAAGCTCTTCGATGCTGACCCCATAGCGAGCGGCAATCCCAAAGAGTGTATCGCCCTGCTGAACGATATAATCATTCGGCCCGGCGGCCTGGACTGCCAGTGCGCCAAACCCGGTCAAAATCATTAAACAAGCGGCGCAAAACAGAGCGAAAAAGATGCGCATGCGTCCCTCCGGTAATGGGAATAAAGGTGGATGAAGGTGGCAAATGGCGGCCACGCTTAAAAAGCTACTTGTCATAAAGTATCGCGTTTATGTAAAATTGTCAAGCTGGTGTGATTATTATAAAAACTTAAGTGGCACAAGCCACTTTCTGTGTTATAATGTTTCCGCTGCAAACATTATCCTCTTCATAAGATAACAAATTTAATTCCTAGCCCTCCTTGCTAGTATCTGTTACCATTAGAACCTGTCAAGTTCCTCCTCATGCTTTATCGGGCATTGAGTTGGGAATTTTTTTGGATTTAAACGAATCCATCTTGAGAGTAGGAGAAACCTATGCCCTCAAAAACGCAGCTCCACCCAAAGGCAAATTTGGTTTCAAAGCAAAATTCTGAGAGAACATCTCCCCAAGCATTTAATGAGGCCACAGTTCAGTCTGATTTTGCCATGGCTATTCAACAAGCCAGAGTTGCGCCTAACTCACTAACACCACGTAATGTCTTACAGTTTCAGCGCATTGTAGGCAATCGAGCGGTTAGCCGATTGGTGACCGAACACAAGCAAGGTTTAGCCGCATCGGCTCCTATAGTAACCAATACCCACGTGGCGCAAAGGTCGCTGATTACCAAAGAAGATATTTTTTTAGATCAGGTTAAAATGCAAGTCGTTAAGGGGATTGCTTCACTTCAAGTAGGCAAAACTAAAAGTGAGGACCATGAAAAATTTGTAGTTGTTCTTAACAAGAACAATATCATCAACCTTGCGACCTTAAAAATAGGGAACAAATCCCAAACGGCGTTTTTTCAGCAAGAAAGAAATAGTGGTCTGGCCCAGGTAACTTTGAAAAACCTTCAAGATAAGGGCTTGCTGATGGAAGCGGTTAAACTGGTTGATTTAGGGTCCGCCTGGGAAGAATATAAAACTGATATTAAGCCCTCAAGTGAAGCTGAGGGTTTGGGCGGACAAGCCGAAAATGATAACCGTGCTATTAAAACCCGCATCAAGTGGGAAAATGTGCATGGAGTGACGGGTGAGGGTACCAAAGTTACCGCCTTGATTTTAGGCCCTGATCATCCTTTAGGGTCTACGCCTACAGACAAAACTAAAGTACAATCTAAGACACTCACTCAAGCTACAAAACAGCCTTATATTGCCGGCCATTTGTTAAATGACCATCTCGGCGGGCCTGGTAACGAGCCTAGAAACATTACCGCCCTCCCCAAAGACGTTAACACCGAACAATCCGATAAGATTGAAGAAAAAGTCAAACAAAAAGTTAATGCCGACCACGAAATTGTTTTTTACCAGGTAGAGGTAACTTATGCTCAGGATTCAAAACCTGTTAACGGTAAGCAGCATCATTATGCCAAAGAGCTTAAATCCACCTTTGGCAGTTATAAAGAAGATGCAGATTTTAGCAAAGTTTCATTTAACACTGTTCCAGATAGCGAGCTTAAAGACCGCTATGACCACACCTTGCCCATCGAAGCACCCTCAGAATATACTTCATCTCAATCAGGATATAAACAAGGTATTGGTAATACTTATGGCACAGGCGCCTCCAGAGATGCAACTGAAAAGCTTAATAAAATCCCAAAGCCTATGGCAGCAAAACTGAAAATAGAGGGGTCAAAAGATGTTCTGTTAAAAGACCCTAAACAGGTAAAACTTGAGTTTATTTCATTTGCCATTTATTCTCTGCCTATCCGAGATTTAAAAACAAAAATAGAAGAGCTTGAAAAATGGACCCAAACTCAAGATAAGCTGTTAGGAGAGGGCGCTCAGGAGATTACCCGCTTAGAAGAGGAACTGCAAAAAAGCGAAGCTCTACTCAAGAAACTTTCTCAAGACTTTAAGCAGGTTAGCCAAGACTATGAAAAGGAACTTGCCGATAAAGAGAGCGCCCAGCAAAGAAATAAAGAACTGGAGGAGACGCTAGGTAAAGTTCAGCAGGAATTACAGGGGTCTACCCGTGAGGTAATCAGGCTAACCGAGGAAGTAAAACAATTAACTCAAAAATTAGAGCAGGCAACGGCCCAAAAACGGGACCGCGCTGAACAAATGGGCCGGTTGGCGGCCAAGGCTAAAGAACCGAAGGAACCATTTGTGCGAGAAATGTCTCCAGAGAGTACTGGTCGTTTTAATTTAGGGTATGCGTCAACCCAACAATCGCAGCGGGAGGAAGAAGAGGTGCAAAGAGCAAGGGAGCGTGAACAAGGTTTCTTAAATGGCCAGCAAGCAGGAAAAGCCTATGCGTATGAGCATGGCTATAAGGATGGTTGTAAACGCTATCGTATGGATATAGAATATCACTTACAACAAGCCCGCCAGATGATGGGGATATTTTTTGTTGGAACGTCTGGTGATTATCAGACTGCTTATCAAACGGCTTTTGAACAGACTTTTGCAGCCATCTACTCTGAAGTCTATAAAGAATGGCGAGCAAAAGCAGATATAGCATATCACGATGGATATAACGCTGGTTATTACCGAACAGGCTATCGCCCTCCCGATAACCGCGATCTTGTACGAGCTTATGACCGGGGCTATAATCAAGGCATCTACGATCTAGGCTTTAACCACGGTAAACGTGACGCCGAGCGCAATCTGGTAAAAAGAAATGCCTCACAAAATCAAGATTATCAAGCCGGTTATGATGAAGGATATGCCAAATACAGTCGTCCTTCCGGGCAGCCGGCCCAGAAGCAGCATAAATATTAGAGTCTGATAAAGGGGTAAAAGAATACGAACCCGTGAAAACCATTAAATCTTTTCTGGAATCAACCCAGCCTGACTTTCTGGCCGACCTGGCCGCCACCGGCGGCCTGCGTCAGTGTCAGCGCCGGCAGGCCGGTTTGCGC
>CAZDMM010000557.1:0-5389 GCA_964505845.1 uncultured Caldilineaceae bacterium | reverse complement strand
GCCGGCCGGAACAACAGGTTTGAACGAAGAAGCGGATAAAACTTACTCGGCCAAACTCTATAAGCTGGATGGCGAAATCAGTTTCGCCCGGGCGCAGATGATGGGCCGCATTCTGAACAACCTGAGCGCCGAGCAGAAAGCCTATTTTGATGGTATGGTCGGCAAAGGGATGAAGGAATGGCCTAACGGGGCAGAACCCGCCGATATACGCGGCCTCGACCGCGAGGTAAAAGTGGCGGTCATGACCTACGCCGCCGATATATTCAGTTGGTACGCCGGCTCGGTCGAAGCTGACGTCTATTTCTGCCCGGAGCGTCACGGCACTTACTTTGGTTCTTTTTATCTCAAAGACATCCACGCGATGAGCAATTCTAGCTACGCTATCCCTACCAATCTCACCGGGGATATGGGTGAGGCCATGTTAGCCGCCCTGACCCCCGACCAGGCCAAATTGATTGCCGGCCTGGTGGATATTCAAAAACCTTATCTAACCGGGATTGTGCAGACCCGCGAGCAGATTTCTAATGAACTGCGCAAGTTTAAGACGGGCGGCTCGGCCGACAGCGCCACCGTTTCCAACCTGATGGAAAAATACGGTGAATTGGACGGCGAAATTATCTACAACCTGGCGGTCAACTTTACCCGGGTGAACCAAACCTTAACCGCCGAGCAGAAGGCCAAGCTTACGGCTCTCCGTCAGCAGATGTTGGGTGATTTAATGCATCCAACCGGAGCCTATCTCTACTCTCAACCCATCGCCATGCCGGAGATTCCCAATACCGATTTTTTGTTTAAGTAGGGCTACAGACCTGACAGGTATACTTCACAGAAACCTGTCAGGTCTGACAAAAATTGACAAGCAGCCCTTACTCCGGTTACAATTGGTTCGTTTCTTAGCCTCGTGCTCTCCTCTTGTGGAAAGCGGGTAAGGCATGTCAGACAACCACCGGCGCGAGCGGCCCACCATCGGCGTTCTGGCAGGCTGGCAGTATTACTGGACGGCCACGCCGCTCAGTTACCTTGAGCCTATTTTTAGCGGGATTTGCCTGGCGGCGCACGACCTGGGCTGCAATGTGCTGCTGGGCTGCGGTATGGGCGCTTCCGCCACCTTAAGCGATCCCCCGCACCCCGCCTGGCCCGTTGTTTCAACTGAAGCAGATTTTGTGCCCATCGGCCCCTGGAATACCGATGGGCTTATCGTCGTCAATCCACTGCACTCGGCATCTCGCTCCCGTTACTTGCAAGACGTGATCGCCGCCGGGCATCCGGTGCTGTTTATTGGCTCCGGGGAACGCGGTCCCACGCTCGTGGCCGATAATGCCGGCGGCATCCTCGAAGCGATGCTGCACCTGGTCAAGCACGGGCATCAGCGGATTGCCTTCATCGCCGGCACCCTGGAAGATATGGAAGGCGATACCGGCGACCGGCTCAGAGCGTACCACTCTGCTCTACACGCTTACGGCTTACCGGCCGATCCACGCCTGGTGGCCTATGGCCGGCATATTTTTGACGGCGGCTACGCGGCGATGTGGCAAATTATCGACTCCGGCGCACCCTTCACCGCCGTCCTGGCCAGCAATGATGAATCTGCCCTGGGAGCGATGCAGGCGCTCAAAGAGACCGGGCGAAAAATTCCGCAGGATGTCGCCCTCATCGGCTTTGACGACCGGCCTGAAAGCGCCGTCCAGGAACCGGCCTTGAGCACGGTGCATATTCCGCTGTTTAAGATGGGCTATCACGCGGTAGAGCTGCTCTTACAGCAGATCGAAGGCCGCGCCGGAACGATTGAACCGGTCAAGATTGCCTCCCGCTTGGTGACGCGCGAGTCGTGCGGCTGCGGGCGTAGCGATCGGCCGGGTGATGATTTTGAAACAGTCACTCAGTTCGAGTCGCCTGAGCCGAGGGTGCGACATTTACAACTGGCGCAAACCCTGGCCGCCTCCGTGCTGGCCAAAGCCCAACATCTGAATCCCGAACAAGTTCAGGCGTGGGGCCAACGCTTGATCGAAACCTTCATTGCCGGGGTAGAGCAGAACAATGGGGCAGTTTTTCAAGAGGCGCTCGACTCTATCCTCCGGCAAGCCGCCGGCCAGGACGATACCCACATCTGGCAGGCGGCGATTTCGATCCTGCGCCATGAAGCGCCGAGCCTGCTGGCTGCGGGATCGCAGCCAGCCACGCACGATCTGGCCTACGATTTGCTCGATCGAGCCAGGGCCGCGATCAGTGCGGCCATGCGGCGGCAGCACCGGCACTACTCCGTCGCTCAACATTGGACGATCAACCGTATTGGCAAATTGACCACCCGCTTGCTCACGACGCTAGATGAAACGCAGGTATTTCAAGTTCTGGCGCAGCATTTGCCCGAGATGGGCATTTCTCTGGCCTCGGTGGCCCTGTTTGAAGCCGAGGACGATGACCCCGTGGCCTGGAGTGTCTTGCGGGGCATCACTGCGCCCCGGCAAGCCGCGATCCGGTTTTCCAGCCGTCAATTTCCGCCCCCCGGCTTGCGGCCGGGCGATCAACCTTTTAGCCTGGCCCTGCTGCCCCTGGTCAATCAACGGGGCCAGTTGGGGTATGTGACGTTTGATACGTCTCACCTGGAGATGTACGGGGCGATTGTCCAGCAATTGGCCGCCGCCCTCAACTCTGCCCAGTTGTACCGTGAAGCCATGGAAGGTCGCCGCCTGGCCGAAGAAGCGAACCGGCTCAAAAGCCGCTTCCTTTCAACCGTCAGCCACGAGCTGCGTACCCCCTTGAATCTAATCGTGGGGCTATGCGGGATTCTACTGCAAGAGAGCGAAAAAAGTGACCCGCCGCTGCCCGAAACTTACCGGCAGGATGTCGAACGAATTCATGCCAACGCCCGGCACCTGGGCTGGCTCATCAGCGATGTGCTCGATCTGGCCAGCAGCGATGCCGGGCAGCTGCGCTTGACGAATGAATTTGTTGATTTGAGCCACGTCCTGCACATGGTGGCGGAGACTGGCCAGCAATTGGCCCACGAGAAAGGGTTAGCCTGGCACACCACCTGGCCCGAATCTGGCCCGTGGGTTTGGGGCGACCGCACCCGCTTGCGGCAAATCGCGCTCAACCTCGTCAGCAACGCCATCAAATTTACCGCGCAAGGCCAGGTCAGCCTGGCTCTGCAAGTCAGCGGCAATTTCGTCACAGTGGCTGTTAGCGATACCGGCCTGGGTATTCCGCCCGAAGAGCAACCGCTGATCTTTGACGAATTCCGCCGCTCGGAACGGAGCATTACGCGGGGTTATGGCGGTCTGGGCTTGGGCCTGGCCATTTGCAAGCGGCTGGTTGAACTGCATGGCGGCGTGATCGGCGTGCGCTCAACCGGCCAAGAAGGCGCCGGCTCAACCTTCTACTTTACCCTACCAACCGTGTCCCCAGCGGCGCCTCAGGCTCACCCCCCGGCCCCCTCACCTGCCAGCGAGCAGAGCGTACTGGTCCTGACCAGCCGATCGGGCAGCAATGATCGCCTGCGCGAGCATTTGAAACAGCACGGGTATGAAGTGCAACTGGCGCTGCTGGATGAATCGCCCGATTGGCTATCGTGGCTGGTCATATCGCCGCCGGACGCGGTGGTGTTAGATGTGAGCTTTGCCCCCAATCAAAGTTGGAACGTACTGAAAGCGATCAAAGGCAATCCGGCCACGCAGAGTATCCCGGTGTTGTTCTGTTCGATGTCGCCCGATAGCGGGTCGGTGTTGGAACTGGATTACCTGACCAAGCCAATTGAACTGGCCGAGTTAACTCGGGCGCTCGACCAACACTGGTTGGCGGCTGAGGCCGGTCCGGCGGCTAAAACAATCCTGGTAGTGGATGATGACCCCAACACCCTGGAGATGCATGCCCGGATTGTGCAGATGCAGTCGCCATTCCATAACGTGTTAAAAGCGCGCAATGGGCGCGAGGCCCTGGGCATTGTGCAACAAGGCCATGTTGACCTGATGCTGTTGGATTTGATGATGCCCGAACTCGACGGCTTTGGCGTACTGGAGGCTATGCGCGACCACGAAACCACGCGCAACATCCCGGTGATTGTCTTGACCGGCCAGACACTCACCGAAAAAGACATGCTGCGGCTCAACGGAGGCGTGGTGACGGTGCTGGGCAAGGGGTTGTTTAGCGTCAACGAGACGCTGGGGCACGTGAGCGCCGCTCTGGAACGCAAGCGCAAGCTGAGCAGCGAATCGCAGCGCCTGGTACGGCGGGCGATGGCTTACCTCCACGAACATTACGCCCATCCAATTTCACGCAAAGACATCGCCGGCTATGTGGGCATGAGCGAAGATTATTTAACCTACTGTTTCCGTAAAGAACTGAACATGACGCCGATTGCGTACCTCAACCGCTATCGCGTGCATCAGGCCCGACTGCGGCTCAAAGACAGCGAGCAAAGCATCACCGACATCGCGTTCTCGGTTGGATTTTCGGACAGCGGCTACTTTAGCCGCATCTTCCGCCGCGAAGTCGGCATGTCCCCCGAAGCCTATCGCCGCGCCTGATCTTCTATGAAATATCCATCTACTTCGCGCTTTTCTCCAAGCTAATCCTCCACAAACCTTATAAAATAAAATTGCAACTACTCAGTCAGCCGTTTAAGCGAACGGCTTTAGGCTTTGCCGCCTATGCTCTGAGCAGTCACGCCCTGTTTACCAAATTTTATAAGGTCAATCAAAAACTATTGAGGAGGATAGTAAATGAAAGCCAAATTATTTACCCTAACCGGTCTGTTGATTGTTGTGGCTCTGTTGCTGGCCGCCTGCGGTGGAGCAGGGGCTGCTGCTCCAGAGAAACCGCAAGCAACCCCAGAATCGGCCAATGCGCCGGCGGCAGACTCCGCCGCCTCGGTGACCCTGCGGGTCCTCATCCACCAGAACCCCCCCATGGTAGAATATATGAATACGTTTAACCAAAAGTTCCAGGAGAAATATCCCCACATCACCGTAGATATGTCGGTGGTCAACGCCAATGACCTGAGCACAGTCTCCCAAACCCGTTTGACCGCCAACGATGTGGATGTGGTGGATATGTTCGGCTTTGCTAACGCGGCCCAACCTTACATGAAAAAGGTTGACCCGCCCAACTGGCAAACCTTGATTGACGCTGGCTATCTGATGGACCTGACCGACCAGCCGTTTGTGAAAAACTTTGATGAAGCCACCATCAAGGACGCCGGCACCTACCAGGGCAAGGTCTACGCCATCAACCTGGGGCGGGTGGTCTACAGCGGCATCTACTACAACAAAGACCTGTTCACCGCCAACAAGGTTGCCGTGCCCACCACCTGGAGTGAGTTGGTGGCCGCTTGCGAAACCTTTAAGCAGGCCAATATTCCCTGCATGACCGCCGGCGGCAAAGATGGCTGGCC
>CAZDMM010000556.1:0-5402 GCA_964505845.1 uncultured Caldilineaceae bacterium | reverse complement strand
CCGACAACCTGCTCTTTACGAAAGAGCTGCTCTGCCGATTGAGCTAGGGTGGCGTGAGATACTCATTACTATTCTTTTTGGTTAAGCCGGTAAAGTTTCGGTAACTGGGTTGATTATATCAATGGTAAAAATAACTGTCAAATGGGTTGGCCCCTCAGCTTTTACCAACTTGTATTTTTAACCAAGCCAGGCGATTTTCCGCTTCTGACCGGGTAGCGGTGAGCATATCAAATGCGCCCCAATTTTCTACGGCAAATGAAGCTGAGACGGTGGCGCGCAGACCGGCTTCCAGCACATCGCCCGTTTCAACGATACCTTCCAAAAAGCCGCCCGAAAAAGCATCGCCAGCCCCGGTGGCGTCTACTGTTTTAGCCGGGTAAATCGGCAGCCGATAGGTAACACCTCTCTGGCTATCGTAAACGATTGACCCTCTTATGTCCATTTTTATAGCAATCCAGCGCAGCCCAAAATCGGCCAGGCGACCAATAACCCGGTCTAACTCTTCCCCCGGCCACAAAGCTTCAATTTCCACAATGCTGGGGGAGAAAACGTCAATCCCTTCATAAGTTGATTTTTCACGATAAACTTCAAAATTAACAAATGGCTCGGTCAAAATGTCGAGGGAGATGATTGCTTGAGGGCACTCCTTTTGGAGTACGTTCCGAACACGGGCCTGGCCGGCCGGGGTGGCCGGAGCCAGGTGAAATCCACGCGCCTGGAAGTAACTTGCCGGCGGGTCAGAGCGAGCCGCATCTAAGTGTTGAAAGCTGGCCGATTGCAGTTTGGGCAGTTGTTGTTTCTTATTATTTTCTTCGTGCAAAAGCCATAAGCGCAGGCTCCAACCGGGAATCCGTTGAATACCCAGCGTGGCAAGCCCATGCGCTTGCATGGTTGCCAACTGCTCGTCCGGGTAATCTTCTCCAATCACCGCATTGATACCAACTTGATGCTGCCACAGCCGGATACCCAGAGCCGAGTAAACGGCCCCGCCTCCGGTTTGAGCGCGCCGCACCTGGCCCGTTTCTAAAACGGTATCATCAATGGTAATTTCACCGATGGTTACATATTCAATGGTCATAAAGCCATGACTTCTCGCCACACGGAGGTTTGGGTTAATAAAACATAGCACACTACCGCTTTGGACAAATCTACCAAATCTTTGATGTTGGCTTCGGTGATGCCCTGGTCAAAATGCCGATTTTTCCCCAGAAAACCCAGAATTGCCACGTTGGGCGTGCGCATCATAGCGTTGACACACTCGGTGCGGCTAACATAACCGCCGCTATTCTCACGTAAGCGAATCTGTTGGGTGGCAAGTTCAGTGGCAAGCTGGCGCTGGAGTTCATGCAACTGGGGTGGGGTGACTCCGCCCCGACCCCGGCTGCCTTTCTCGGCAAAGCTGGCTCCCTGGCCCGGTTTAAAGTCGGCCGGCCCTTTACCTTCACGCATCGGCGCTGCTTCATGAATATCACTGGCAATCACCAATTCCGGTTGGTCAAAATAGCGCAACAAGCGAGCGCCCCCCCGGCAAATAGTTTGATTACTTAAGCCGGCAATGCCCTCTTCTTCATCGGTTAAGCCTAACATGAGTTCAAGTTCATAATCGGCCAAAACCGTCGTGGCCAGAATTAAGGCGGCCACAGCTCCAGCATCATCAAGGCTGCCCCACAGCCGACCGCTGCTGCGCTCCCACTCTAGCTGGCTGTAAAAACATACCCGTTGCCCCGGATGCAGCGCAACCCGCTCATAAGGCTCAAAAAATATGGCCTCATCAGCTTCGGTGACAATATCACCTTGGGCTACGATCTCAAAGTTACGGGTTTTGAAGTTATAGCCCAGGGCCACGGCGGCGCGCCGGCCCGATTGCATGAGATGATAGCATAAGGGCGTGAGTGGGTAGCGGCTCTCCTCGCCTGGTTCGATGAGGTAGCTGATAATGTCCAAGTGGGCCAACAACCAGATTTGTTTGCGGCGAGTTTCACGGCCAAGCAGTAAAACCGTATTGCCAGTCCGCTGAAAATCAGTTTCAAAATGGACGTTGGGTCGCTCCAGCAAATCATGGTGCTGCAAAAGCTGCTTGAGCACCGGCGCGCGAGTATATTTAACCGTTTGTGAAGGAGCCAAGGTATCGGCTAAGGGCTGCAAATAAGCATAAAGACGCTCTTCACTAATTTCGGTGTGGAGACGTGTAAATAACCCGGCATCAATTTGACGTAGAGCAGTCAAAAGAGGGTAATTTGTCATGCAGAATCCTTTAAATCGGTAAAATTACAGTTCTCGTGCAGAGTTTTCGCCGGGATTAGGAGACTAGGGGATTTTTTCCTTTATTTTTCATCCCCCAACCCGCAGGGCAAGTGTCCTCTAATCCCGGCCAAATTGGTTGTCTAAACTGGCCCTGGTACTTACAAGACTCTAACCCTTACGGCCGCGCGCCTTAATCATTACAGCGGCGATGATAAGGAGACCCTTGGCTAATTTTTGGACAAAGGGGCTGACCCCGGTAAGATTGAGAATATTAGCCATGCTGCCAATAATGGCGGCCCCTAAAAAGGTGCCAAACATACCACCATCACCGCCAAAGAGTGAGGTACCGCCCACTACCACGGCCGCAATCGAGTCAAGCTCGTACCCTTCACCGGCGATGGGCGGCCCAACCGCTAATTGAGAGGCGTAGAGAATTCCGGCCAGGCCGCTCATCAAACCACCCAGCGTATAGACCAAGGTTTTGTACAAACGCACATTGACCCCGCTCAGGCGGGCTGCTTCCTCGTTACTGCCAATGGCATAAACATAGCGACCAAAGGGGGTGTATCTGAGGATAAAGGCGGCTAGCAGAACAAAAACCACAAAGATAATCGCCGGCACGGGCACCCCCAGCAAATACCCATTACCAATGAAGAGAAAGTTTTTGTCAAGAACAGGAATGGGCATGCCACCGGTAAAAATAAAAGCCAGGCCCCGGGCAATACCCAGCATACCCAGCGTCATGACAAAGGGTTGAACCTTGCCGACGGTGACCCCTAATCCATTGATAGTGCCCATCAGAGCGCCTACGGCAAGTCCAACCAAAATCGCTGCCACAATGCCATAGTCAGGCAGCACCTGAGCCACAATTACCACCACAAGCGCCAAGACCGACCCTACAGATAAATCAATGCCGGCGGTCAGGATCATAAAGGTTTGGCCTATCGCCAAAATCCCAAAAATTGAAACTTGGCGGATGACATTGAGGATGTTGGTTGGCGTTAAAAAGCGTGGTTCCAGGATAGTAGCCACCACTACAAAAATTATGAATCCAATCAGGATGCCGAACTTTTCAAGGATAGCCCGAAAATCTAGCCCTTCGTCCAAATTTTTACGGTTGCTTTCACGCCTTGACGACGGCTGTGGTGCCATTATTATTCCCTCCAACTAGAGCGGCTTGCATTACTGCTTCTTCTGTTGCTTCTTGCTGGGTAAAGTGCCCGGTAATACGCCCCTGTCGCATCACCAAAATGCGGTTAGACATGCCCAGTATTTCTGGTATTTCTGACGAAATCATAATAATGGCAGCCCCATCTACTGCTAATTGATCCATAAGTCGGTAGATTTCCATTTTAGCCCCTACATCAACGCCTCGGGTCGGCTCATCAAAGATTAAAAGCCGACACCCTGTACCTAACCATCTCCCCAGGATGACTTTCTGCTGATTTCCGCCGCTTAGGTTTCGGACCAATTGTCGGACCCCGGTAGTGCGAATCCTCACAGATTTAATTAGATCCCGGACAGACCGGTCTTCTTGGCGCACATTCAACAACATAAACCGGCGATATTGCTCAATACTGGCAATCGTCAAATTTTCAACCACCGGGCGATTGAGAAACAAAGCTTGGGCTTTGCGATCTTCAGGCAGGAGGCCCACGCCGTGCTGCAAAGCGTCTTGGGGTGACTTAAATTGAATCAGTTTATCCGAAAGGTAAATGTGGCCACTGTCAGGCTGGTCGGCTCCAAAGATGACCCGCGCCAAATCGGTGCGCCCGGAACCCACCAATCCAGCGATACCCAAAATTTCGCCCTGATACACCTCAAAATTTATCTGCTCAAACACCCCGGCTTTACTGAGGTTTTCCACTCGCAAGACCGATTTACCAGCTTGACGGCTGCTGACAGGATAGACGCTGCTCAATTGACGACCAATCATCAGGCGCACCAGGGTATCTTGGTCCAACTCGCTAACCGGGCGAGTCTCAACCAACGCGCCATCTTTAAGCACCGTCACCCGGTCTGCAATTTCAAAGATTTCTTCCAGGCGATGGGAGATATAGACTACTGCAATCCCCTGGGCTTTGAGCCGCCGGATAACCCCATACAACATTTCCATATTGTCTTTGCCCAGCACCGCCGAAGGCTCATCCAGCACGAGCAGGCGAGACTTGCGCTGTAGGGCTCGGGCAATTTCAACCACTTGCTGTTGAGCCACGCTCAGGCTGCGCACGGAGCGTCTCACATTCAGTTCGACGCCCAACAACTGAATCACTTCCTGGGCGCGGGCCTGGGTGGTAGCCCAATCAATAAAAAATCTATTCCGGCGCGGTTGCTGCCCCAAAAGGATATTCTCAGCCACGCTGAGATGAGGGGCCAGCATCAACTCCTGATACACCACGTTGATACCGGCGTTAATTGCGTCGCGGGGGTTGTGAAGTTCGAGAGGGTGGCCGTCAAAGAAGATTTCGCCGCTGTCGGTGATGTAGGCGCCGCTCAAAATCTTCATGAGGGTTGATTTGCCGGCCCCGTTTTCACCCACTAAAGCATGTACTTCAGCCCGGCGAACCGAGAAGTCCACCTTATCCAGGGCTAAGACACCGGGAAAACGCTTGGTGATACCTCTCATTTCCAATAAAGGTGTTTCGCTCATTTTTATATCATCTGAGGCGGGTCTAACTTATGCAGAATCCGATTACGATGGGCCGGGATTAGGGGATTTGGGGAAAAATAAAAAGAAAAATCCCCCAATCCCGGCGAAAATCTTTCTGAAGGTCTATAAGCTTTAAGCGGCGCAGGGGTTGTCAGGCGGCTCAAAGTCGCCCCAACCCCGGCCAAGCCACTCATCCACGTTCTCGGCGGTCACTGCCGGCAGGTCGGGCAGACGGTAGAGCCAGCCTTCAAATTCATATTTCTGTTTGTTCGGAAAATCCTGCCCCATCAAAGCCATTAAAGCAGCTCGCACCCCAATATCTCCGATAAAGGGTGAATAGTTGCCATCGGCCTGGAAGAGGCCGGCCTTGACCGATTTGAAGCCAGCGTTGGAAGCATCATGGGTAAAATGCATAATTTTATCCCCACAGCGATTTGCCCGCGAAATGGCAAATTGCGCTCCCCAAGAAGATTCCTCGGCGTGGCTGAAAACGGCATTGATGTCAGAG
>CAZDMM010000555.1:0-5409 GCA_964505845.1 uncultured Caldilineaceae bacterium | reverse complement strand
GACCAGAAGACGGCCATCAGGCTAAAGAAACGGCTGGCCGAGGAATTTCGGGAGCAGTTGACCGTCGGCGCGCCGACCAACGCCGATGAGGCCGGGCTGCGGCGGCTGGCAGCGCAACTCAAAGCCAAGAAAGTGGTGGTCAAACTTTTCCTGCGCCACCCTCTCCACGCCAAGCTTTATCTCCTCTTCCGGCCCGACCCGATTAACCCTATCATCGGTTATCTGGGCAGCAGCAACCTCACCTTTTCCGGCTTATCCAGCCAGGGCGAACTCAATATTGACGTACTCGACCAGGACGCGGCGCAAAAGCTGGCCCGCTGGTTTGAAGACCGCTGGGATGACCGGCTCTGCCTGGACATTTCCGACGAACTG
Organism: uncultured Caldilineaceae bacterium; assembly: GCA_964505845.1. GTDB lineage: Bacteria > Chloroflexota > Anaerolineae > 4572-78 > J111 > DSQQ01. The sequence continues at coordinate 5,037 of CAZDMM010000555.1, read as the reverse complement.
GTGCAGATCATCGAGGAGAGTTGGGCCAGGGAGGAGTTAGTTCCACCCTACCAGATTTACGTCAAAATCGCCTATCACCTCTCCCAGGAAGCCCGCACCGGGTTATCCGAGTTCCAGGTGCCGCGAGATTTTGCCCACAAGCTGCTTGAGTTTCAGATGGCTGCGGTCAAAATTGCCGCCCATCATCTTAACAAGCGGGGCGGAGTGATGATCGGGGATGTGGTCGGCCTGGGCAAAACGTTGATGGCCACCGCCCTGGCCCGCATTTTTGAGGATGATTATGGCCTGGAAACCCTGATTATTTGCCCCAAAAACCTGGTCCGCATGTGGGAAGATTACCGCCACCAATATCGTCTACGCGGCAAGGTCATCCCCATCAGCCAGGTTATGACTGTTTTGCCCAACCTGCGCCGTTACCGGCTGGTGCTGATTGACGAAAGCCACAACCTGCGCAACCGGGAGGGCAAGCGTTACCGGGCCATCCAGGAATACATCGCCGCCAACGACAGCCGGGTTATTCTGCTTTCGGCTACTCCCTACAACAAGACCTACCTCGACCTGTCCAACCAACTGCGCCTCTTTATTCAAGAAGAACAGGATTTGGGAATTCGTCCGGAGCAACTGCTGCGGGAGCTGGGCGAAACCGAGTTTATTCGCCGGCATCAGGCCGGTTTGCGGACTCTGGCCGCCTTTGAAAAGAGCGAGTATGCCGACGATTGGCGCGAATTAATGCGGCTGTACCTGGTTCGGCGCACCCGGTCCTTTATCAAAGAAAATTATGCCCAAACCGACCCGCACACCGGCCGTAAATTCCTGACCTTTGCCGACGGCGGCCGCTCCTATTTTCCCGACCGGGCGCCCCGGCGGATTGATTTTGTCATTGACGATACAAACCCGGCCGACCAATATGCCCGGCTCTACGCGCCCACGGTGGTTGATAAGATCAACGATTTGTGGCTGCCGCGTTATGGCCTGGGAAATTATGTTGCCAGCAAACCGGCGGTGCAGCCGACCCCGGCGGAAAACAAAGTTTTGCAGGATTTGGGCCGGGCCGGCAAGCGGCTGATGGGTTTTTGCCGCACCAATCTCTTCAAGCGGCTGGAAAGCAGCGGTTACGCTTTTCTCCTGTCCATCGAGCGCCACATCTTGCGTAATTACATTTTTCTGTACGCCCTGGAAAATAACCAGCCCCTGCCCATCGGCACGCAAGGGGCCGAATTCCTCGATGCCCGGCTGTACGACGAGGACGAAGAGATTGCCGCAGCGGCTGAACTGTTTGACTACGATGACGAAACCGGAGCGACTGTCGAATCAACCGAGGCGATGCTGCCCAGTTCCGTCGCTGCATACAGCGAAGCGGGATTCAAGCAGCGGGCGGAGCAAGTCTATCGCGCTTACGCCGGCCCGTATAAGAAGCGTTTCAAATGGGTCCGGCCCGGTCTCTTTACCAAAAGCCTGGCCCAAGACCTGCGCCGCGACGCCAAGGCGCTGTTGGATGTTCTGCAAATATGTGGTATCTGGGATGCCGGTCAGGATACCAAGCTCGACACCCTGGTCGAACTGATCACCCAAAAACATCCCGGTGAGAAGATCCTCATTTTTACCCAATTTGCCGACACGGTGCGTTACCTGGATAGCGAACTCCGGCAGCGCGGCGTGGTCCAGGCTGCGGCGGTGACCGGCCAGTCCGAAGACCCGACCTGGCTGGTCTGGCGCTTTAGCCCGGTCAGTAACGACAAGCGCCAGCAAATCCAGCCCGAGGATGAACTGCGCGTTCTGGTCGCCACCGATGTTTTGAGCGAGGGTCAAAACCTGCAAGATGCGGCCATCGTGGTCAACTATGACCTGCCCTGGGCCATCATCCGGCTGATCCAGCGGGCAGGCCGGGTGGACCGAATTGGGCAGATGGCGGAGCAGATTTTGTGCTACTCCTTCTTGCCGGCGGACGGGGTGGAACGGATTATCCGCCTGCGCGAGCGGGTGCGGCGGCGGCTGCAAGAAAACGCCGAGGTGGTCGGCAGCGACGAAGCCTTTTTTGAGGATGACGCCAACAACCAGGTGGTCATAGACCTGTACCACGAGAAATCCAATCTGCTGGATGGCGACGAGGAGAGCGAGGTGGACCTGGCCTCGTATGCTTATCAAATCTGGAAAAATGCCATTACCCACGATCCCCGGCTGGAGCGGCTCATCCCGGCGATGCCGGCGGTTAGTTTTGCCACCAAATCACACCGGCCCAGCCCGCAGGAACCGGCGGGAGTGCTGGTCTATATGTCTACCGCCGACGGCAACGACGCCCTGGCCTGGATTGATAAAAACGGCCAGAGTGTGACCGAGTCGCAGTTTACCATTTTGCGGGCCGCCGAGTGCCGCCCGGATACCCCGCCCCTGCCCCGTATGGACGAACACCATACCCTGGTGCAGCGCGGCGTGGAACACATCGTGACCGAGCAAAAATCGGTGGGAGGCCAATTGGGGCGGCCTTCAGGGGCGCGGTTCCGCACTTATGAGGCCCTGAAACGGCACGCCGACGCGGTCCAGGGTACCTTGTTTGACACGCCGGAGCTGCGCAAGGCGATTGACGAGATCTATCGTTATCCGCTGCGCCAGTCGGCTACGGATACTCTCAACCGCCAGTTGCGCAGCGGTATCTCCGACCAGACGTTGGCCGAACTGGTCATTACTCTGCGCGAAGAGGATCGCCTCTGCCTGATCCAGGAAGAAGCGCAAACCCTGGAGCCGCGCATTATCTGTTCGCTGGGCTTGAAAAATTAGAAAGAAGAATTAAGAATTATGCAAGAGGCCGGGAAGGATGATTCCTAATTCTTAATTCTTAATTCATACTTTGCTTATGAACGCACAGAAGGTTAAAGAGTATCTCCAACAATTCAATTTTGAGCGCCTGTTTATCGAAGAGTTGGGCTGGGACATTTACCGTGCGTCGCTAGAGGTGCTGGTAGACGGGGTGAAGTATACTTTGCGGGCCGTGGCCGAGAAGCGGGGCTTTGTGGTCTATGTTTGCGGCCAGCCTATCCCCACCCATTCTACGCGCAGCAAAATTGAGGCGCAGGTGACCCAGTCGGTGCGAGAGCATTTGCTGATCTTCACCGACGCCGCCCAGACGACCCAAATCTGGCAGTGGGTCAGACGAGAACCGGGCAAGCCGACCGCCCGACGTGAGCACCACTTCCGCACCAGCCAGTCGGGCCAGGGACTCATCCAGAAACTCCAGGCCATTGCCTTTAGCCTGGAAGAGGAAGAGGGGTTGAGCCTGGTGGATGTGACCGGCGGGGTGCGGGCCGCCTTTGATCTGGAGCGGGTCACCCGGCGCTTCTACGACCTGTTCAAAAAAGAGCGGGACGCCTTCCACAAATTCTTGAGCGGTATCTCCGACGGGGATATGCAGCGCTGGTACGTGTCGGTTATGCTCAACCGGCTGATGTTTATCTACTTCATCCAGAAAAAGGGCTTTTTGAACGGAGATGACCAATATCTGCGCCACAAGCTGGCCGAGAGCCAGGCCCAGGGGCCGGATCGCTTCTACCGGGAATTCCTGTGTCCCCTTTTCTTTGAAGGTTTTGCCAAACGACCGGAGCAGCGCTCGGCGGGATCCAAAAAGTTGTTGGGCCAGATTCCCTACCTCAACGGCAGCTTGTTCTTGCCCCACCCGGTCGAACTGCGCTACGGCGAGAAAATCCAATTGGCCGACGCCGCCTTCCAGCGCTTGTTTGACTTTTTTGAGCAGTATCATTGGCACCTGGACGAGCGCCCGCTGCGCAACGATAACGAGATCAACCCCGATGTGCTGGGTTACATCTTTGAAAAGTATATCAACCAGAAGCAGATGGGGGCCTACTATACCAAGGAGGATATTACCGGCTACATTAGCCAGAACACCATCCTGCCTTGCCTGCTCGACCAGGCCCAGCAGCAGTGCCAGATTGCTTTTGAAGGCAATCCCTCGGTGTGGGACCTGCTGGTGGCTAATCCCGACCGCTACATTTACCAGGCGGTGAAACATGGAGCTGACCTACCCTTGCCGCCGGAGGTCGCTGCCGGCCTGGAAGACGTAGCCCGGCGCAGCGCCTGGAACCAACCCGCTCCGGCCGAGTACGCCCTGCCAACCGAAATCTGGCGCGAGGTGGTAGCCCGGCGGCAGCGTTACGAGACGGTCCGGGCCAGGCTGGCTGCCGGGAAAACCCGGGCGATTAACGACTTTATCACCTACAACCTGGACCTGCGCCAGTTTGCCCAGGACGTGATCGAAAGCTGCGAAGGGCCGGAACTGCTGCGGGCTTTTTATCATGCCATCGAGCAGGTAACCATTCTTGACCCGACCGTCGGGTCGGGGGCCTTTTTGTTTGCCGCCCTGAATATCCTGGAGCCGCTCTATGAAGCCTGCCTGGAACGTATGGCCTCTTTTGTGGCCGATTACGACCTGACCACCGCCAGCCTGAACCCGGCCCGCTTTAGCGATTTTCGCCAGACTCTGGCCCGTGTGGCCGAACATCCCAACCGGCGCTACTTCATCTTCAAATCCATCATCGTCAACAACCTGTTTGGGGTGGACTTAATGGAAGAGGCGGTTGAAATCTGCAAGCTGCGGCTTTTCCTGAAGCTGGTGGCCCAGGTAGAGCGAGGCGCGGACATCGAACCCCTGCCCGATATTGACTTCAATATCCGCGCCGGAAATACCCTGGTCGGCTACGCCACCATAGACGAAGTGCGGCGGGCCTTTACCTCGCAGGGAAGCCAGATGAAGCTGCTTTCGACCGAGGAACTGGATGCTTTCCAGCAATTTGAGGAGAAAGTGGCCGATGTGGACCGGCTGTTCCAGCACTTCCGCCGGCAGCAAACCGAACTGGGCGGCCAGGTGACGGCAGAAGACAAGCAGGAATTGCGCCGCCGCCTGCAAAGCCTGGAAGAGGAACTGAACTACTACCTGGCCGGTGAGTATGGGGTCGAGGGTAAGAAAAAAGCCGCCTACGACAAGTGGCGGGAGACCCACCAGCCCTTCCATTGGTTTATCGAGTTTTA
>CAZDMM010000554.1:0-5419 GCA_964505845.1 uncultured Caldilineaceae bacterium | reverse complement strand
TCCTCCTGCTGCACCACGTGATGGGCGGTCACAATGACCCCATCTGCCGACCAGACAATGCCGCTGGCGGCCAGGCGGCGTCTGGCTGCCACCCGCACAATACCGGGGCCGGCTGCGGCCACCGTTTGGGCCAAGGCGTTGGATAGGTTGAGTAAAGCGTCTGACATAGCGTATTCCTTTCAAGGCAAAGTTTGACCGGAGACCGGTATGGCGGTCAACAGTCTGCGGTCAGCCGTCGTTATTTTTCTGATAGTTTATCAGTTTTGTAGGGCCGGCGCATCAACCGTGTGGGGAGGTGTCTACCTGGAAAAATGGGTAGGTGGTTAGAGCAGAATCAGCCCTAGCCGGGTGGCGCGGACCACGGCCTCGGTGCGGCTTTGGGCGCTCAGTTTGCTGAGAATGGCGTTGACGTGGAATTTGACGGTGTGGTCGCTGATGTCTAGCCGGCGGGCAATAACTTTGTTGGGCAGCCCTTCGGCTAATAGTTGGAGCACTTCCAGTTCGCGGGGGGTGAGAGGTTCGATGAGCGCGGCGGCTTCTAGCGATTTGGCCGGAAAAATGGCCTGGGTCAAGGCGGGGTCAAAAATATGCAAACCTTGCACCGCCCCTTGCAGCGCCGCCGCCAATTTTTCAGAGCCGGCCTGGCGCAAAAGCAATCCCTGGGCCCCGGCCGACCAGGCTTCGGCGGCGTAGGTTTCATCTGGCAAGAGGGCGATGATGGGCAGCCCTAACTCACGCAAATCGGCCAGGCTGTTAAGGCTGGTGGGCGCTTGTTCCAGGCCGGGCCGGGAGAGCGGGGCTAAACCGGGGTCCCAACCCAAATCAAAAATAAGCGCGTCGGGCCGGTAGAGGTCTACCTCAGCCGGCAGGTCCAGGCCGGCGGCCAGGCGACCGACCACCGTCAGGCCGGGTTGGCCGGCCAGCAGCGTGGCCAGGCCGGCCCGCGCCAATGGATCGCCGGCAATGAGAAGTACCCGCAGCGGGTCAGGGTAAGCGGCCATCGGCAGGCCAGATAGGGCCGGTTTCCAGGGTGGTAAGCTTGGCTAAAGTTTTAGTCACCGGATAACCTTAAAATTTTGCCAGAGATTTAATAAGAACCGTATCTTTTTGGCGTATTTCAGGACTCAATAGCAATGGGCTGCATAGGTTTTGGTTGGGTAAAAATAATTCACACAAAACTTGCTCTTGAAAGGTTAATATTACCACCTATTTGTTGGAATTCTACTAGAAAGGAGACACGGTGATGCTATTTTTACCTCGTGAAGAGGGGCAGGGGTTGGTCGAGTATGCACTCATTTTGGTTTTAGTTGCTATCGTAGTTATTGCTATTTTGCTTTTGCTCGGCCCGGTCGTTGGTAATACCTTTAGCAATATCGTCGCTAATTTGTAATTTCTTAATCGGCAGCCCAGACCAAAGGCTCTACGCACTTTCCGCGTAGAGCTTTTTTATTGAATTTACCGGGCGGGCGGCGCTGGCCGGGTGAACAGGCGATAAGCCTCAACCGCTACCAGGATTAAAATGAGGGTGCGGGCGATGATAGTCAGCGGCAAAAGTTGATTGAGTCCTCTGGACAGGATGACCGGCCACTCTAAAAAATTGATAAAACTCAGGGCGATGATAAATAAAACCGCCCGCTTTTCTGGAAAACTTAGCAGCAGCAAGGGGATGAGGAAGGTTTGCCACTGCGGACTCCAGCCCTGCGACCACAGAACAAAGATGATAAAAGTGAGGGTGGTGAAGATGAGGGCATCAACTTGGCCGGAGGAGGCGGTCTGTGGGCGGGTGAAGATGAAAAGTCCCAGCAAGCCAAAAGGGATGAGGGTGAGCCAGGTGGGCAGTCGGGCCGGGTTGTTGAGCGGCTGAGCAGCTTTGGCAGGGTCAAAATGATCGGCTAAAGGGCCAAAGTTGCCGGTGGTGAGGTTACCGTCGAGGATGGCCCAGATGGTTTGGTACGATGATTTGCGGGCCTGGGCTTGCAACGAAGCCAGCGTCATGGTGGGGTTGAGCAGGGCAAACGGGCCAAAGATGAGCAAACTAATCACAAGCGTGGCGACTCCATAACCCACCGCTGCTCTTAAACCTTTGACTCGCCACACCGTCGCCAGCAGAAGCACCGGCAAAAATTTTACCATCGCGCCCAGGCCCAGAGCTATGGCTAACAGTTTGGTGCGCTGGTAAAACAGGCTGTAGAGGGCCAGCAGGATAAAGAAGGTGGTTAAGGCATCAAAATTGCCCAGCCAAAAAAAGATGGGGGTAAAGAGGGCGGTGTAGACCCAGGCAGTTGTGACGGCTCGATCTCGCCCGTACAGCCGCAGGGCCAGGCGATAAAGGAGATAAAGGTTGCCACATTCTACCAGGAGCAGCACCAGGGCTAACAACAGGATATAATTTTTTAGCTGCTGGCCGGCCAGGGTGTAAACGGCAATGTTCAGATAGGGAAAGATGGGGGGGAACTCGTACCAATAATGGATGAAAGGAAAAAATCCTTGCCGTGACATGTCGGCCACATTAAAATAATGCCGGTAGTCGCCGTAAAAAATGAGATTTTCCGGCGGGAAGGCCAGCAGCAGCATCAGCCGGCCGGTGAGAAAGAGGGTCAATATCAGGGAAAAAGCGGAGCCGGTGTTCGGTTTTGGTTGACCGCCAGATTCTGAGAATGGCGACATCTTATGGTCTCTGCACAGGGTTCACAAGCCCTATCATTCAATCGGCGCCCGGCCTGGTGAAGATATTAAAACCACCTACCGTTACTTGAGTAAAATCTGGCCGGACTTGCTCGGCCAGAAATTGTTGAGTTTCAGGCCCGTTTTTCACAATATAGGTTTGCTGAGGGAGCGAGGCAACATAGTGGGTATAGGCTTCGTACCGCTCCCGCGAGCGATAAGCGGTGATGATGACGCTTTCGCGGCTCATAAAGGTAAATTTATAGGCATATTGAAAGTTGGCCCAGCCTCCTTTGATCTGTTGGCTCTGCAGGTAATCTACCACCTGCTGTTCCGGGCAGGCGGGGGTCAGCATTTGAAAATAGCGCCAGGTAGTGATCCCATAATAACCCCATAAGGCCAAAACCAAAAGTATGACCAGGTTTCTGCGCCGTTGTTGAACTTCTGCCAGGGCCAGGCCGGCCACCGCGGCCAAAACAAAAAGCATAGGCACAAAATAGCGCAGGTGTTCAAAGTCGTAACTATTGCCGTTGATTAAGCCAAAACCAACGGTCAGCCCGGCCATTGACCATACATAATGGACAGGCCGGGGGGTGAGGGGACGAAAAAAAAGCAGGTCATGCAGGGCGGTGCGGTAACGCCGGTAAAAAAACAGCAGCATCCCCCCAACAATGAGAGCCACGCCCATTTTTACGAGAAGCATTGGGGCTGAATCGGTTTCATCGGTGTAAGTACGCAGCCCGACGAGGGCCGGGAATATCTCAAACAGGTACAGTTTTCCTAACTGGGGCAGGCGCTGCCAGGTGACAACGTTAAAATCGTCACGGCCGCCGGTGAAATTAGTCGGATTAAAAAAAAAGTAGATCATCGGCAAAATGCCCAGCAGCCCGCCCAGGCCCAACCAAAAAGTGTGTTTTGCGCTTGAGTCCTGAAACCTGTTCCTGAGCCGCTGCTGCCAGCGTAAAAAGGTGATGGCAGCCACCCAAACCACCAACATGCCCCCCACTAACAACCGTTGAATGTAAATTACATCCAGCGCCGCTTTGAATCCAAATTGAACCAGGCTAATCGTTACCACCAAAATCAACCCGACCGCCAACCACAGGGTCCGCGCTTGAAAAAGGTAAGCTCGCCAGCGAGGCCACCAGCTTGAGCTGAGGCTCCAGATGAGCGCAATAGTGGCCAGGTACAGCACAGCCAAAGGATTTGTCCATAAGGCCAGGCCGGCCACCAAACCTAACCCAAAAACGCGGTCTGCCCTCCAGCCCAAGCTCAGCCCCTGTTGGTGCAAAAATAACAACAGCGTCCCCAAAAATAGAATCTCGGTAAAGCCGCCCCGCGCTACATAAGTCCATTTGGTGAGAGCAGCCGGGGGAATCGCCAAAAAGAGGGTTCCCCACAGGGCTGCGGCTGGATTGAAGGAAAGCTTTAACCACAAATAAGCTACCCCCATAAAGGCCAGATAAAAAACCAGCGGGCTTAAGCGGAGTAGCCAGCCGTTCATATCGCCGGTCATGGCAAAGATGACCGCCGCCGCCATAGATTCCAGGCTGCCCATGTAAAACTGGCCGTAGAAAAAAACGGGGAATTGACCGGCCAGAATATGTTTAGCCATCAAACCCACAATGGCTTCATCCGACTCAAAATCGCTGCACCAGCGGCTGAGGAGCAAACCCCGTACCAAAATAGCCAGGCCAAGCAGAAAAAACAGCGGATAAACGGTGGGCAGTCCAACCTTGAGGAATGGTTTCATTCTGCTCCTGCACAGGGAGGTCTCAGTTCAAACACATGGATGCTGCCCTGAACGGTGGCCGGGTGCAAACAGGTAACGCCGCTGACTTTTTTGAGCAGCTCCTGAGAACCGTTGGTGGTTCCCGGCCCGGTCGTCTCAATCAAGATGTAGCGGACTCCCCATTGCTTTAAGCTGGCCATGCTGGCCGGGTTGGGAAAGGTGAGCAGTTCCGGGTGACGCCGGCCAAACATAAAGCCAAAAAGCACGCCGTAACCATGCACAATGGGTTTGCCATGCGCCTGGGTGTAGATAAATTGAACCCCGTTAAAACTGCTTTCCAGGGGGTATTGAATAATCGGCTGCGAGCCGGGCTGTTGGCGCAGCCATACATCTACAGGGCGTTCTTTCAAAGGCAGATGGGTGGGCATGGGCGTCCACCACAGCTCAAACAGGGCCAGGCCAATCACCACCAGCCAGGGTAGATACCTAAAAACCGCAGATTTTGGGCTTGATGTTTTTTTGGTTGGGACAACTTCGCGCTGATACCAGGCCGCCGCACCGTATCCGGCCAAAACCGCACAGCCAAAAATGGCAAACTGTCCAAACCGAACCCAGGTGCGAATGTTGCCGATACCCAGTCCAAACCAGCGCAGCAGGAGCGCCGGGAGCGGGATAACCAGGCCGCTCTCCTCCCCGATGCTAAAAGGCTCCGGCTGCAAGGAATGGGTTGACAGGTAATTCATAGCCTGGTTGTACGTGGCCGTAAGTTGGGGCGGGGCAGGCACGATGACCTGTCGCCCGGCCAAGTGGAAAGTTAGCCCAAAACTCAAGATGACGGACACTATGACCACATAAAGCCAGGGTTTGGTGGCGCTGCGGGCCGCCCAATGCCAGCCATACAGCGCAAAAAGTATGGCGATCAGGCCGGGGCTGACCAAAAATTCGGTTGAGATGTTCAGGTTTGAGTTAGCCAAAAAGTGGCCGGCTTCATCATTGAGACACTAACCACATCCGTCTCTCGAA
>CAZDMM010000553.1:0-5460 GCA_964505845.1 uncultured Caldilineaceae bacterium | reverse complement strand
ATCAAGGGCGACATGCACGCCCAGATTGCGGCCTGCCGCATCGGGGAGCGGCGTTACAAGGAGCTGCTGGAGCGTTTTGGCCTGGAAACGGTGCGCCGCAGCATGGCCTCCGTTTTTGCCACCACCGAGGCCCTGGAGCGGGCTGCCCTGGCCGCTATCCCCGATGGAGTTTACGAGGCCGAGGGGGTGCAGGACAACGATTTTCAGTCCGACGAGCCGGTGCCCATCAAGGTCAAAATTACCGTGCGCGGCTCCGAGATGATTGTGGACACGCACGGCTCCAGCCGCCAGCGCCCGGCCTGCACCAACTGCGGCCTGGTGCAGACCTATTCGGCGGTGCGGCTGGCCTATAAGTTCCTCATCCGGCCCGACATCGGTGTGACCGGCGGCAGTTTCCGTAACTTAAAAATTGAGGTTGAACCCGGCTCTATCTTTGCCGCGCAGGAGCCGGCGGCCTGTTTGCAGTACGGAACCCACACCATGCTGCTGGTAGATTTAATTATCAAAGCCTTGTCTCCCACCATGCCGGAGCGCGTCACCGCCGGTTTGCCCGGCGACGCCTGGAACGTCATCATGGTGCAGCGCTGGCCCGATGGCCGCATTCGCTACGCCTGGGGCGAGTCCACCGCCGGGGGCTGGGGCGCTAACGCCCAGGCCGATGGCGAAAGCGCCCTGATTCACTCGGCGGCGGGAGATTTTCGCAACTTTCCGGTGGAGAGCATGGAGAACAAATGCCCGGTGCGGGTGCGCTCTTATGCCCTGGGCGCCGACAGCGGCGGGCCGGGCCGGCAGCGGGGCGGGCTGAACATTGTGCGCGAGTATGAAGTCACCGGCGACGGGGTGGATTTGAGTCTGTGGTTTGAGCGGACGCGCACCCCGTCGTGGGGCTTATTCGGCGGCCAGGCCGGGGTTGCGCCGCGAGTGTTGATTCACCCCGACACGCCGCAAGAGCAGTTGCGGCTCAAAGTCAATCACATGCCGGTGGCGGCGGGGACGATCTTCCGGGTGCATACCGGCGGCGGCGGGGGATACGGCCCGCCCCACGAGCGTCCTCTCGAGCGGGTGCTGGAGGATGTGCGCGATGGCTACGTCAGCCGGGCGGCGGCGGAGAGGCAGTACGGGGTGCGGTTCAAAGAAGGGACTTTGGAGGTTGATGAAGGAGTAACTGCCCGGTTGCGTGGCCCACTTCAGTTATCATAAATGAAAAGGGGTATTTCGTTTGGGTGTGACCAATTTGAGTTGTAGTATAGGGCCTTGCCGCTAGGGGGCCTTCGGCTCTGCCCGTTTTAGGCTTTACAAACGCCCACAAGGGACTTTACTACCCCAATTGCAACTCATTTTGGTCACACCCATTTCGTTTTAATTAAAATTATTGATAGACCTAAAACGTAAAGCGTAAAACGTAATGGTTTCCTCTGTAAATCCTTACGTTTCACGTTTTACGTTTTTCGTGAAGCCATTTTTTAAGTCAGTTGCAATACATCTAAATCCAAAGGAACTGTACAATGTCTGAAAGTAAACCGACCTATGATTATGCGGCCCGCGTCCGCCGGGCGCAGGCGTTGCTGCAAGCGCACGGACTGGATGGCTTGTACCTGGTGGCCGGGCCGAATATGATTTACTTTACCGGCTTCAGCGCCTACGAAGGCGGCTGGCCGGTGTGGCTGTCGGCCTTGATTTTGCCGGCGGAGGGCGAACCGGCCCTGATTATCAGCGACATGCATTACGCCATCTACCAGGCCCAGGGCGGCTCGTGGGTGCAGGATGTGCGCACCTACATGGACGGCCACAACCCCACCGGCTTGCTCGGCGAGGTATTGAAAGAGCGCGGCCTGGCCGGGGGCCGGATTGGAGTGCAAGATAATATGTGGTTTGGCGACAGCGAACTCATCCGGGCGGCTGCGCCCGCCGCCCAAGTGACCAGCGGCGAGGCCGTCATCGCCCGGCTACGCATGGTCAAAGATGCCCAGGAGATTGCCAGCCTGCGCCGGGCCAACCAGATTTGCGACGCCGGTTTTGCCCAGGCGCGGGAGTCTATCCGGGCCGGGCGGCCCGAATACGAGGTAGCCCTGGAAATTGGGCAGGCCATGTTTGCCGCCGGCTCGGAGGCGATGGCGGTGAGCGGCCACTTTCGCACCTGGTCAAAGCGGCTTTTCCAGCCGGGTGACGTGGTGGACGTGGATTTGGGCGGCAAATATGGCGGCTATACGGCCGACACGGCCCGCATGCTCTTCGTCGGCCAGCCCAGCGCCGAGGTGGAGCGCATGTACCGGGTGACGATTGAAGCGTTTGAATCCACCCTGGAAATCATCAAACCGGGCGTCCCGGCGGAGGAGGTTCACCGGGTGTGCGCCGGGTATATGGCGAAACACGGCTACGCCCAGGTGTGGAAGGTGGGGCACGGGGTGGGCTTGAATCACGGCCACGAAGCGCCGCTGCTGGAAGAGGGCAATCAAATGCCGCTGGAGCCGGGCATCATTTTTACGGTAGACCCCGGCTGTTTCATTCAAGGCGGGTACAAGGATTTGCCGGTACATGTGGAGAGTGATATTTTAGTGACCGAAACCGGCGCGGAAACGCTGACGCGGTACAGTTTGGAAATGGTGGTCGTTTGATTCTATTTAGCCACGAATTAACACGAATTTCACTAAATTTCTCTTCTATTTGCGCTAATTCGTGCCAGATTTTGTGTTAGACCACTTCTCAATAGAATCCGTTTTATGTTCAACGTTGTCCTGGTTGAGCCGGAAATTCCCCAAAACACCGGCAACATCGCCCGGCTGTGCGCCGCCGCCGAGATGGAGTTGATTATCGCCGGCAAGCCCGGCTTTGTGCTGCACGACAGCCATCTCAAGCGGGCCGGACTGGATTATTGGGAGTACGTGCGCATCCGGCGCGAGCCAGATTTGGACGCTTTTCTGGCCGGGCTGGACATGTCGCGCAGCTACCTGCTGACCACCAAAGCCAAAGGCCGGCCCTACACCCTCATCCACCCCCAACCCGGCGATTTTTTCCTCTTTGGCCGAGAAACGGGCGGGCTGCCCCGCTGGCTGCTCGACGCTTACCCCGAAAGCTGCTTTACCATCCCCATGAAAAATCCGCAGGTGCGCAGCCTGAACCTGGCGACGAGCGTGGGGATTGTGATGTATCACATGCTGGCGCAGCACAATTTTGGGGAGTAGGAAGTAAGGAGTAGGGAGTAAGGGGTTATTCCTCATTGACAATTGGCAATTGGCTATTGATCATTGACTATTTTCAAGTAAGCAGGCGGCACGTGGTCGGTGAGCCAGACGCCGTTGGCCGAGAGGTAGAAAGCGTAGCCCTCGCGGTGCATCTGGCCGCTGCGGATGGTCAGGATGACCGGCTTGCCTCGCCGCGCCCCCACTTTGGCGGCTGTGGTCTTGTCTGCTGAGAGATGCACGTGGCGACGCTGCCCCTTGCGCAAGCCCTGCACCATGATTGACGCCAAAAATCGCTCCACCGTGCCGTGATACAGCAGTTCCGGCGGTTGGGCGGGCTGATACCCCAACTCCACCTCAACCGAGTGGCCCTGGTTGGCCCGGATCCGCGTTTTATCCTCATTAAAAGCGAAGCGCTGCTTATCGTTGGCGGCGACGACCGTCTCCAGTTCCGCGCGGGAAAGCGGAACGCCATGCTGTTGGCACGCCCGGAGCAGTTCCGCCACCTCAACCCAGCCGGCCGGGTCAAGCCTCAAGCCGATCTTCTCCGGCCGGTGACGGAGCACCAGGCTGAGGAATTTGCTGATTTTGATCGCGCTGGTTTTCGTCATTAGCGGTCAACCGTCAGCGGCCGGCGGCCTGTAATTACATCACCAAAATCGGCTCATTGGCCGGGATAGCCAGCAAATCGTACTCCATCGCCCCGGTGATCAACACCTCGGCCATCTGCCCCGGCGGCAGCTCTTTTTCAACCACCACGTAGCCATCAATCTCCGGGGCGTCGCGGTAGCTGCGGGTAATGCTGACGCCGTCGCCCGCGCCGTCCACCAAAACCTCCAACTTTTTCCCCACCATGTGCTGATTTCGACCCAATGACACCGGCTGCTGGAAGGCCATCAGACGCTCCCAGCGTTCTTGTTTGATTTCATCATCCACCGGCTGCGGCAGGTCAAAAGCGGGCGTGCCCGGCTCAGGCGAGAATTTGAAGGCCCCCACCCGGTCAAACTGCACCGCGTCCATAAAGTCTAACAAGCCCTGAAACTCAGCTTCGGTTTCGCCGGGGTAGCCGACGATGAAGGTGGTGCGCAGAACTGCGCCGGGCATGGCCTGGCGGTACTGATTAATCCAATGGAGCAGCCTGTCTACATTATGCGGGCGGCGCATACGTTTGAGGGTATCGGGGTGGCCGTGCTGCAAGGGCATGTCAATGTAAGGCAAGATTTGTGGGTGGGCCGCCATCACCTCGATCAGCCGCTCGCTGGCGTGGCCGGGGTAGGCGTACATCAGCCGCCACCATTTGATCTCCGGGGCGGCTTTGACCAGTTGCTCCATCAAACCGGGCAAGCCGTCCAGTTCGCCCCAATCGCGGCCGTAGGCGGTGGTGTCCTGGGCAATCAGGATGACCTCCTGCACCCCGGCGGCGGCCAGATGGCGGGCCTCGGTCAAAATGTGTTCGCGCGGGCGGCTGCGGTTCAGCCCCTTGAAGCTGGGGATGGTGCAAAAGGCGCAGGGCGCGGAGCAGCCGTCGCTGATTTTGAGGTAGGCGCTGGCGCGACCGTAGTCCACCTGCTGCCGGTTGAGGGCGATGGTCTCAATGGGTGTGTCGCCGGTTTCGGGCAGGTGGTAGAGTGGCTCCGGTCGTTTCTCGGCCCGCAGCTTTTGGATAAAGGGCACAATATCGGCCCAGGCCCGTGTGCCGATGAGTCCATCCAGCCCCTTGACCTGCTGCGTCACCTCGCGGCCAAAGCGTTGGGCCATGCAGCCGGCGGCAATCAACAGTTGATGTTTCTTCTTGTTGGCCGCTAACTCTTGCAAGGCGGCGATAGACTCCTCTTTGGCTGCCTGCAAAAAGCCGCAGGTGTTGACGATCAGCACGTCGGCCCGGCGCGGGTCGGCCACGCCGTTGTAGCTGGCTTGCAGCAGCATCTCGCTGATGCCTTCGCTATCAAAGGTGTTCTTGGGGCAGCCCAGGGTGAGCAGGTAAAAGGTGGGTTCGTGAGACGACCGACCGTTGACGGCAGAGCGCCGGGTGTTTTTATGTTTCATATGTTGTCAATCCCTGCTGAATTTATAGTTTCCGGCCCCCAAATAGGCAAAACTAATTTCTGGCCGTTCTTCAAGCCGCCGGAAGATTTCGATGAGTGAAATCATGATATTTTTGTTTCTATTCTTTACTCAAGCGGTATTGTAACACATGACCTCACCAGACCGGAAACCAGAGCCGTAAATTCAACCGCTTGCTTTTTGAAGGTGCGACGCCCCTGCAGACGCTATGCCAACA
>CAZDMM010000552.1:0-5487 GCA_964505845.1 uncultured Caldilineaceae bacterium | reverse complement strand
ATTTGGGGGCCAACGCCATCGTCGGCGGCAGCGCCGGCATTGCCACCGGGGCGGCCTTCTCGGCTAAAATGCGCGGCAGCGACCAGGTAACGGTTTGTTTTTTTGGTGAAGGGGCGATAAACCAGGGCCTGGCTTATGAAGTGATGAACATGGCCCAGTTGTGGCGGCTGCCGGTCATCTACGTGTGTGAAAATAACATGTACAACGAGTACACCCACTACCAGGAATCTACCGCCGGCAGCTTGTTGGCGCGCGCCCAGGCCTTTGGTATGCCAGCCGAGGAGATTGACGGCCAGGATGTCCGGCTGGTCTATCTAACTATGCAGCGCCTGGTCGAGCGCGCCCGCCGGGGTGAAGGGCCGGCCTTTCTCTTATGCCACACCTATCGTTTTATGGGCCACCACGTCGGCGACATCAACCGCACCTACTATCGCTCCAAAGAAGAGGAGCAGTTCTGGAAAACCGAGCGCGACCCTCTGCCGCTGCTGGCTAACTGGCTGATAACAGAAAAGCTGGCCGATGCCGGCATCTTCACCCAAATTGAAAAAGAGGTGCGGGCCGAGGCCGAAGCCGCCGTGCAGTTTGCCCTGGCTGCTCCTTACCCCGCCCCGGAGGAGGTGAACTTGCATGTCTACGCCGGCTAAAAATTATTATCCGCATAACATCCCGGCCAACGGACGCGAGCTGACCTTTGGTGAGGCGGTCAAAGAGGCTATTGCCGAAGAGATGCGGCGCGACCCGCGCGTTTTTATGATCGGCGAGGATATTGCCGAGGCTGGCACCGCCTTTAAAGTGTTGACCGGCCTGGTGGATGAGTTTGGTCCACAGCGGGTCATTGATTCGCCCATCTCCGAGCCGGGCATTACCGGCCTGGGCGTGGGCGCGGCTATGACCGGCATGCGCCCGATTGTGGATATTATGTTTGGCGACTTTATCACCCTGACCATGGACCAGATGGTCAACCAGGCCGCTAAAATCCACTACATGTCGGGCGGCAAGCTCAAAGTGCCGCTGGTGCTGCGGACAACCATGGGGGCGACCCGCCGCTCGGCGGCGCAACATTCCCAATCGCTGCATGCCTGGTTCAGCCATATCCCTGGCCTCAAGGTGGCGATTCCGGCCACGCCCTACGACGCCAAAGGCTTGGTGAAAACGGCCATCCGTGATGATAACCCGGTGGCTATTTTTGAAGACAAGATGATGTACAAGGTCAAAGGGCCGGTGCCGGCCGAAGAGTACAGCCTGCCCTTTGGCGTGGCCGACATCAAGCGGCCCGGTGAGGATATTACCATTGTTGCCACCAGCAGCATGGTTTACATTGCCCTGGAAGCGGCCGAGATGCTGGCCGAAATCGGCCTGTCGGCCGAGGTGATTGACCCGCGCACCACCGTGCCCCTGGACAAAACCACCTTGATTGAGTCGGCCAAAAAGACCAGCCGGGCCATGGTGGTGGATGAGGGCTACCACAGCTACGGCGTTACCGCCGAAATTGCCTCGGTCATTGCCGACGGGGCCTTTTATTACCTGGATGCGCCGGTCAAACGTATGGGCGCTATGGATGTACCGATTCCATTTTCGCCGGTGTTGGAGGATTTAACCGTCCCCACCGCTCAAAGCGTGCTGGAGATGGCAAAGGTGTTGTGTGGGAAAAACTAAACCCATTTACGATTTCAGATTTACGATTTACGATTTAAACATTCCCAATCATAAATCCTTAATCGTAAATCCAAAATTGAAAGGAGATACATCATGGCATTGAGAACTAACGGCTTAATGGGCGTTGATTGGGAACAGCGGGTTGACTTTGAACGATTGCGGCAAGAACGCCTAGCCCGGATTAAAAACTTACTCAAACAATCAGAGCTGGGGGCGCTGCTCTGCTTTGATATGAACAATATCCGTTACATTACTTCAACCACCATTGGCACCTGGGCTATGGACAAGGTGGCTCGCTTTTGTTTGCTGCCCCAGGATGACGAACCGATCAACTGGGATTTTGGCTCGGCGGCCAAGCACCACAAGCTGTATTGCCCCTGGCTGGGCGAGGAACGTTCCCGGCCCGGCCTCTCGACCCTGCGGGGGGCCATTCCACCCGGCGCGGGTCGGGCCGAAGATGTGGCCCGCAAGATTCGGATTGAACTGGAAGAGCGCGGCCTGTTGAATGAGCCGGTTGGGGTGGATGTCGTCGAGCTGCCGGTCTTATTTGCCCTGCAAAAAGAGGGTATCAAGGTGGTGGACGGCCAAAGGCTGATGCAGGATGCCCGCGTTATCAAAACCCAGGATGAGATAACCCTGCTCAATACCGCCTGCATGATGGTAGATGCCGCTTACGAAGAACTCTACCGTTTCCTCAAGCCGGGCGTGCGCGAGAATGAGTGTGTCGGCCTGGCCAGCAAAGTGCTGTACGATATGGGTTCGGAGCATGTGGAGGGTATTAATGCCATCTCCGGCGAGCGGTGCAGCCCCCACCCCCACGTTTTCAGCGACCGCTACCTGCGGCCCGGAGACCCGGCCTACTTTGATATTCTGCATGCCTATATGGGCTACCGCACCTGCTATTACCGCACCTTTGCGGTGGGCAGCGCCTCGCCGGCCCTGGTAGATGCCTACAAGCGCTGCCGTTATTATTTGGATGTGGCTATTGAAGCCATCAAGCCGGGCGCTACCACCGCCGATATTGCCAGGCTCTGGCCCAAAGCCGAGGAGTTTGGCTTCCCCAACGAAGAAGCGGCTTTTGCCCTGCAATACGGGCACGGAGTCGGCCTGTCCATTTGGGAACAGCCGGTCTTTAGCCGCCTGGTTTCACTGGATCACCCGCAGGTGATTGAGGAAGGCATGGTCTTTGCCCTGGAGACCTTCTGGCCTGCTGCCGACGGCTGGTCGGCGGCGCGGATTGAGGAGCAGTTGGTGGTGACAAAGGATGGCTGCGAAGTCATCACCCGCTTCCCGGCGGAAGAACTGCTCATCGCCGGGGTGCGGTATTACACCGCCACCGGGCCGCTCTCGCCCACCCGCGACATCGAGAACCACAAAAACATCGAGTACGGCAGCGGCGACAAACCCTGGGATAATGTGAGTTACACAGCGGGCAATCATCGAGAGGCGGTGGTTGCCAGTGCTAAAGGTGAGGTAGTAGGTAATAGGTAGTCAGTAGTCAGAAAAAACTTGACACTTGACACCTACGAGGAGACAACCTTGGCCAAAGAAGTGGTGATGCCTGCGCTGGGCATGGCTCAAGAAACCGGGGTGTTGTTGCAGTGGCTTAAACAGCCCGGCGACCCGGTGACAAAGGGTGAGCCTTTGATGGAAGTTGAAACCGATAAGGCTGCGGTGGAGGTCGAAGCCCCGGCTTCGGGGGTATTGGCTAAAGTCACCGCCGAGCCGGGTGCGGTGGTGCCGGTGGGCCAGGTGATTGCGGTGATTCTGGCCCCCGAAGAAGCGGGGAGGCAAGGTGGCGAAACAGAAAGCGCCTCATCTTCTCCTCGACTCGTCACCCCCTCCCCGGTGGCCGCTCGTATAGCCGCCGAACACAACCTGGATTTGAGCCTGGTAAAACCCGAAGGGGGCCGGGTTCAAAAGGAAGATGTGGTGGCCTATCTGGCCCAAAAAGATGAAGGCGGAAGGCGGAAGGCGGAAGAAATTTATCCTGCATCACCTGCCTCCGGTAGGGGGGGCAGCCTTCCGCTTTCCAAAGTTCTGGCTTCGCCCAAAGCCCGGCGCCTGGCCAAAGAAAATGGCCTGGAACTGGCGGCAATGACAGGCAGCGGGCCGGAGGGCGCCATTTTGGCCGCCGATGTGGAAGCGGCGAAGCGACGAAGAGACGCAGAAGCAACAAAGCGAGGAGGCGAGGAGATTGCCTTGAAGGAGACGCCAACCTCCCGGCCTTCCATTCCTCCAGCCCTCCAACCTTCCAATCTAACCGTGAGCCGCACCTGGCGTATCGCCGCCGAGCGGCTGACTCAGAGCTGGACTACCATTCCCCACTTTTACCTGGTACGCGAGGTTAACGCCAGCGGCCTGATGGCCTGGCGCGAGCAGGTCTTGGCCAGGGCGACGGAGAAGATTACCTATACGGATTTACTGCTGAAGGTTGTGGCCTCGGCCCTGCGCCGCCACCCCCGGCTCAATGCCGCCTGGCAGGATGGCAGCATTATTCTAAATGAAGAGGTCAATCTGGGCCTGGCCGTAGCTACTGAGGAGGGCCTGGTGGTGCCGGTCATCCAGCAGGCCGATACGATAGGGTTGAACGACCTGGCCGCCCGGCGCAAAGAGCTGGTAGCCAAAGCCCAGGCGGGCAAATTATTGCTGGCCGACATCAGCGGCGGGACGTTTACCGTTAGCAATTTGGGTATGTACGGGGTAGATGCCTTCAATGCCATCATCAATCCGCCCCAGGCCGCGATTCTGGCGGTCAGCCGCATTGCCGAGCGGGTGGTGCCGCTCAACGGCCAGCCGGCGGTGCAGCCGATGATGACCCTGACCCTTTCTTGCGACCACCGGGTGGTAGATGGCGCACGAGGCGCTCAGTTTTTGCAAACCCTGGCCGAGTTAGCGGAGGAGCCGCTGAGGTTGTTAGATTGAGTAGTGAGAGATTAGGGATTGGAGATTAAAAATCTCTAATCTCCAATCTCTGATCCCCAATCTTCATTCTCTTTTCGGATAGACAATGATGAAAGCAGCCGTCTATTACGGCAACCGTGACATCAGAATCGAAGCGACGCCGGAGCCGGGCAAACCTGGCCCCTCGGAGGTGCTTTTGGCCGTGCAGCGGGCCGCTATTTGCGGCACCGATGTGACCGAATATCTGCACGGCCCCCACTTTACCCCTTTGAGTCAGCGCCACCCGGCCAGCGGGCATCTTGGCCCCATGATTGTGGGCCACGAATTTGTGGGCCGGGTGATCGAAGTTGGGGCGGAGGTGGAGGGTTTCAAAATTGGGCAGCGAGTGGTCCCCGGAGCGGGGATGTGGTGCGGCCAGTGTCAGTGGTGCCGGGCCGGTCAAACCAACCTATGCGCCCGCTATTACACCCTGGGCCTCAACGCGCCCGGCGGCCTGGCCGAGTTAGCCAAAGCGCCGGCCCAGATGTGCCGCCCCGTGCCGGAAAATTGCGCCGATGAGGCCGCAGCCATGGCCCAACCCCTGGCGGTGGCCCTGCACGCGGTGCGGCGGAGCGGAGTGCGATCGGGTCAAACCGTCGCTCTGATGGGCGTGGGGGGCATCGGGGCCTTTATCCTGGCCGCCGCCAAAACGCAGGGGGTGAGTCCCCTTATTGCGGTGGATATTGATGAAGAACGGCTGGAGACCGCCCGCCGCCTGGGGGCTGACCATGTCATCAATGCCCGGCAGGAAGACCCGCTGCAGCGGCTGCAAGAGCTAACCGAGGGAGCCGGCGTCCACGTGTTTATGGAGGCTTCGGGCGCGCCGCATGCCCCCAGTCTGGCCCTCGACGCCACGCGGCGCGGCGGCAAGGTGCTGCTGGTCGGCTT
>CAZDMM010000551.1:0-5494 GCA_964505845.1 uncultured Caldilineaceae bacterium | reverse complement strand
AAGCCTAAAACGGGCACAAGGCCCTATACTACAACTCAAATTGGTCACACCCAATTCATTACGCTTTACGTTTTACGATTTTGGAAGTCCCTTATTTCCCTGTATCACCTGTGTGCTTAAGGTTGCATGAACTCACCCATCACCCTCAAAGGCGTGATCGAACGGATCACCTTCACCAACCCGGACAACGGCTACACCATCGCCCGTTTTCAGTCCGAGGGCCATTTTGGGCTGATTACGGTAGTGGGGGCGCTGGCAGAGGTGCATCCGGGAGCGCGGCTAAAAATCGAAGGGCGCTGGAAAAGCCACCCCAAATACGGCGAGCAGTTCGAAATCGAGCGGTACAGCGAAGAGATGCCAGCTACGGTCGAGGGCATCAAACGCTACCTGGGTAGCGGCTTGATCAAAGGCGTCGGGCCGGTCATGGCCAGGCGCATCGCCGAGCGTTTTGGCAAGTACACCCTGGAGGTCATCGAAAGCGACATTGGCCGCCTGGCCGAGGTAGAAGGCATTGGCCCCAAGCGGGTCAGGATGATTGCCCAGGCCTGGGAAGCCCAAAAGCAAATCAAAGAGATTATGCTCTTTCTGCAAAGCCACCAGGTCAGCACCAATTTGGCCGTCAAAATCTACAAAACCTACGGCGATGGCTCCATCAATATTGTCAAAAACGACCCCTACCGCCTGGCCCGCGACATCTTTGGCATCGGCTTTGTCACCGCCGATAAAATCGCCCGCAACATCGGCATCCAGGCCGACGCGCCCCAGCGCGTCGCCGCCGGGATTGAATACACCCTCAACCAACTGGCCGACGAAGGCCACGTTTTTGCCCCCCGCGACCACCTCATCCAGGCCGCCGTCAAAATCCTGGAAGTCCAGCCAGAGCAGGTAGACGCTCAGATTGAAGTCCTGCGCCAGAATGAGCGCATCAAAGTTGAAACAGCAGAGGAGCAGGGGAGCGGAGGAACAGGGGAGACAATTACCAATTACCAATTACCAACCTCCACTTCACCATTCACCATTCGCCATTCGCCATTGACAATTGAATCCGTTTACCTTCCTCCTTTCTACTACGCCGAAATCGGGGTGGCCCGGCAGATAGCCCAACTGTTGCAGGCCAGGCAGAGCCGCCTCAGCGCCTTTGCCTCGGTCAATTGGGACAAAGCTTTTGATTGGCTGGCCTCGACCGGGCAAAACAACATCACCCTGGCCGAGCGGCAGCGTCAGGCGGTGCAAATGGCTCTGACTCACAAGGTCAGCATTTTGACCGGTGGGCCGGGCACGGGCAAAACCAGCACCGTCCAGGCCATTTTGCGCCTGCTGCGGGGCAAAGGCCGCACCGCCCTGCTGGCCGCCCCCACCGGCCGCGCCGCCAAACGGCTATCCGAAAGCACCGGCCAGGAGGCCAAAACCATCCACCGCCTGTTGGAAGTCAGCCCCGGCGAAGGCTTCAAATTCCAGCGCAACCAGGATAATCCCCTGGAATGTGACCTTTTGATTGTGGATGAGTGCTCGATGGTGGATTTGGTGTTGATGAACAACCTGCTCAAGGCAATTCATCTGGCCAGCCACCTGCTGCTGGTGGGCGATTCCGACCAACTGCCCAGCGTGGGCGCGGGCAATGTGCTGCATGATCTGATTGCCAGCGGCGTTGTGCCGGTGACCCGGCTCGATACCATCTTTCGGCAGGCCGCCGGCAGCACCATCATCACCAACGCTCACCGCATCAACAAAGGCGACCTGCCCCTCTTTCCGCCCGATAAAAAAGATTTTTACTTTTTTGGCAAAGAAGAGCCGGAGGAGACGGCCGATTTGGTGGTTGACATCGTGGCCCGGCGCATCCCGGAGAAATTCGGCGTGCCGGCGGCTGAGATTCAAGTGCTCAGCCCCATGCATCGCGGCCCGGTGGGGGCGCGCGCCCTCAATGAGAAATTGCAGGCCCGGCTCAACCCGCTCCGCTACGACCAACCGGAATATCGCAGCGGCAGCCGGGTCTTTCGGGTGAGCGACCGGGTGCTGCAACTGCGCAACAACTACGATAAAGAAGTTTTCAACGGCGACGTGGGCCGCATCGAAACGATTGATTTGGAAGAGGGCGAGGTACGGGTCAATTTTGAAGGGCGCGGCGTTGCTTATGAGTTAAGCGATTTGGACGAGCTAACCCTGGCCTATGCCATGAGCGTCCACAAAAGCCAGGGCAGCGAGTACCCGGTGGTGGTGCTGCCGCTGTTGGTGCAGCACTATATGCTATTGCAGCGCAATTTGCTCTACACCGCCGTCACCCGCGCCAAAAAGATGGTGGTGATCGTGGGGACGCGCAAGGCCCTGGTCATGGCTGTCAAAAATGATAAAATCACCGCTCGCTGGACCGCCCTGGCGGAGCGGCTGCGTGAGACGATCCCCAGGACACCCGGAAGGGGTGGGAGCCGATGACACGCCTCTCCCTCCCCCCATCCTCGCCTCCCCTCTTCCTCGCTTCCTCGCCTCTTTTAGAGTATAATACCCTCCCTTAAGGAGCTGACCATGAGCAAAAATAAATCAAAAAAGGATAAGAAACCGAACATCCCGGTGCAAACGCTGGCTCGCCCCCGGCTGGAGCAGATTTTGCTGCGCCGCCAGCACGGCGAACTGGACGAGGATGAATTCATAACCTCTATTCAGAAGTTGTCGGGCGAAGTAAGCCGCGAGGCGGTTCTGCAAACCCTGCTGGGCCTGCTGGACAAGTCCAGCAATGAACAAAAAGATGCGTTGATGATTGCCATTCCCAAGCTGGGCAATGCCGATACCATCAAATACCTGTGGCAACTGGTGCGCCGTTCCAAAGCCTCAATCGGCACCAAGATGACAGCCCTGGTGATCCTGCGGCAGATGGGCGAAGAGGTCAACCTTGACGACCCCAGCGAATATTTCTCCTGGCGGGATGTCAAAAACGCCGACCTGACCGAGGTAGAAAACCTGGCCCACTTTGGTATGCCCGCCCTCATCAAAGAGATTCAACAGGCCAGGGATACCGATGAACTGGAAAATATGATGCTGCAAATGGAGCGCATCCACGCTCAAGCCGGCGGTGAGGCGGTGGCCCTGGCCGAAATTGAGAGCTTGATTGAGATGAGCGACTCCGGCGCCGCCGATATGCTGCTGGCGATTTCGGCCACCACGCCGCGCCCCAAAGTGCGCGAGGCCGCCCGCACAGGCTTGCTAAAACTGGCCGGTCAAAAAGTTTTTCCCCAGGCCGAAGTGGTCAAATCGCTCACCAATGAGCGTTTTTACGCCGCCTACTCCACCGACCCGGCCCACCCCTGGCAGCAGGGAGTCATCATTGCCTCTGAACGCTCCAAGAATAACATCCAGGCCCTGGTCTTTCTACGAGATTTTGGCTCCCCCTGGAAGGGCGCCATCAAAGATGTCTTCCCCACCCATATGCTGACGCCCCAGCAGTTCCAACGTGATCTTATCAATGAACCCAACAGAGAAGGGGTGGAATATCGCCGCGTTCCCTACGCCCGCGCCCGACAGTTCATTTTGGATGCGCTCAAGGCCAACGAGCGCAACCGGGTCAAGCTGCCCAAAGAGTTTGAGGAATTTCGCCACCTGTTGGAACGCCGCGTGGTTGACCCCTCGCCGGAGGTGCTGGCCCACGCCGCCGAGGTTGACGCCCACACCGTGGATGAGTGGGGGGAGCTGCCCGGCGAGCCGGTGCGCGGCATGGAAATCATCGGGCCGGATGGCACACCGATCCCTTTGATGATGACCGGCGGGCCTTATGCAGATGATGAGGTTGACGAAGATGATGAGGAGTATACCCTCGATGACCTGCTTGATGAGGTTGACAATTATTACGCCGAAGATGAGGATGAAAGCGCGGGTGAATTGATCATTAACGACGAAGGCTTTCTTGTGCCTTATGATTGGACGTTTGAATATCTGGAGGCTCGCTTTGCAGAGGGTGTTGAGTTGGACGAGCTGGAGGAACGCTGGATGGATTTGTGCGATTTTATGTATTACGCCGATGTCCACGAAGACCCCCCGGCTAAACTGGAGGAGGTGCAGGGCTTTCACCTGAGCGAGTTTGTCACCGAGTTCTGGGATGCCGAGATTGATGAGGAAAGCCCATTAGAGGAAAAGCAGCATGCCCTCGAAACGCTCCAAGACCTGTACGCCTACCTGGCCGCCCAGGACCACATTCCCGGCGAAGCCTCGGCCCGAGTGGCCCAGGCTGCTGCTACCCTGTTGAGCCGGCCCAGTGAGTTGACGCCGATTCCTCGATAAGAAAGTAATTGGTAATTAGCAATAACCAATTACCAATAACCAATAACCCCATTGAATTAGGAAGCAATTATGACCCTATCCTTTGAACAAAAGCTGCAAAATTACGCCGATTTGGCCGTGAAAATTGGAGTGGGCCTGCGGGCCGGACAGCGATTGATGGTGCGCGCGCCCATCGAAGCGGCCCCGCTGGTGCGCCTGATTGTGGCCAGCGCCTATCAGGCCGGCGCCCGGCTGGTGGATACCCTCTGGACGGACGACGCTATCACCCTGGCCCGCTTCAAATATGCGCCGCGCGACTCTTTTGAGGAATTCCCCACCTGGCAGGCGGAGGCTTTGCTCCAATTTGCCGAAAAGGGTGATGCGGTGCTGTCGGTTGTCGCCAGCAACCCCGACCTGCTCAAAGAGCAAGACCCGGAGTTGGTAGCGTTGGTGCAGCGGGTCAGCCAGACACACCTGCAACCGTTCCGCCGTTATGTCATGGCCGACAGGCTTAACTGGTCTCTCATTTCCCTGCCCATTGCCAGTTGGGCCGCCAAAATTTTCCCCAATAGCCCGCCAGAGCAGCAAATGGCCCGGCTGTGGGAGGCTATCTTCCATGTCTGCCGGATAGATCAGCCCGACCCCATCGCCGCCTGGCAGCGCCACGTGGCGGAGTTATCGGCCCGCAAGGATTATCTAAACGCCAAACAATATACGGCTTTGAAGTACACCGCCCCTGGCGCCAATCTTACCCTGGGCCTGCCCGACGGCCATATCTGGAACGGGGCGCAAAGCCAACTGGCCAACGGCATCACCTTTATCGCCAATGTGCCCACCGAAGAAGTGTTTACCATGCCCCACCGCGAGCGGGCCGAGGGGGTGGTCAGCAGCACCAAGCCGCTCAGCTACGGCGGGGTGTTGATTGAGGATTTCAGCTTAACCTATGAGCAGGGCCGGGTGGTGAAGGTGATGGCCAAAAAAGGGGAAGCGGTGCTCAAAAAGCTGATTGACACGGACGAGGGATCGGCCCGGCTAGGCGAGGTGGCCCTGGTGCCGCACAGTTCGCCCATTTCTCAATCGGGCCTGCTCTTTTACAACACCTTGTTTGATGAAAACGCCTCCAACCACATTGCCATAGGCCGGGCCTATCGTTTTTGCCTGGCCGGCGGCGTTGACATGACCGACGAGGAGTTTGCCGCCGCTGGCGGCAACGACAGCCTGGCCCACGTGGATTTTATGATCGGCAGCG
>CAZDMM010000550.1:0-5504 GCA_964505845.1 uncultured Caldilineaceae bacterium | reverse complement strand
TGTGGGTTTTTTACGAGATCAAAGGGTGGTTTTTTGAAGGCGAGGAGATTTTTCAATTAGCGGCCAACGCCCTGGCTCGCGGCCATTCCGCCAGCCTCAACAACCTTCAACAGCGGATGTTAGCTCAACTGCTGATCCGGCAAGGCTGGTTCGGCATGCGTTTGGCCCGCCTTGAGCAAGCCCGGCGTCACCTTGAGCAAGGCTTGAGCCTGGCCCGCCAGTTTCAGGATTATCTGGAAATCGGACGCGCTCTCCATCATTTGGGGATTGTGCTAATGATGCTGGGTCAATACAACACGGCCAGGCAGTTGCTCGAAGAAAGCCTGGCTGTTTACCAGCAAAACGAGGGCAATCACTTTGATCTCGGTTCTGCTCTGGGAACCCTCGGCATTATCTTGATCAGAATGGGCCGCTTTGATGAGGCCAAGCCGATGATTGACCAGGGCCTATCTCACTACCTCCAAACGGGCAACCCACGAGCTATTGCCTTGAATTATAGTTTTTTGGGCGGTTTCTCTATCCAGACCGGTGACTACAGCCAGGCTATTCCCCTGCTGCAGGAAGGGTTGACCTTTCAACGCTTGATAGACGACCGGGTCATGATCCGCATGTCGCTGGCCTGGTTGGGCGAAATCCACGAAATGTTGGGCCTCTATGACCAAGCCGGCCAACAATATGAGGAAAGCTTACTAATTGCTCAGGGCAACGGTGACCTGGTTGGGGTAGCCACCGCCTGGCTTAACCTGGGTCGGCTTAATATATCCCTGGGCGAAGTTCGTCAGGCCCAAGGGTATCTCCGGGCCGGTTTAAAGCTGGCCCAAGAATTTCATTACTTGCCCCTCATTGTTGACGGTTTGATCAGTATCGCTATGCTGCTGGCTCAATCAGGGGACAAGCAGCGGGCGCTGAACATTTTAATCCCAGCGCTGAACCACCCTGCTGGTGAGCCGCAGACACGGGCCAGAGCCGAGCAAATTCTGGCCCACTTGACCGATACTCCCCTGGTCGAGATTTTAAAAATCGAAGCGGCGAAACCTCTGGAAACCCTGGTAGCTGAGCTGCTCACTGAAAATACATTATTTTTAGGCTCCACTCGGTAGATTAATCAAAATGACCCCGCCGATAGATAACATAATGCCAACGCCTTGCACCAGGGTCAGCGTCTCCCGGAACATAAAGACGCCAGCCAGCAGCACCACCAGGGCATAAAAAACTGTTTGCAGACTCCCGACTAGACTCAACTCCCAACCCGCCACAAACATGTGGGTAAAGAACAGGATTTGAAACAGGTACAACAGGATGGCCCCCATCATCCAGGGACTCTGGAAAGCCCGGTGCAAGCTGCCCGCGTCCGAAGCCTTCTTGAGACAGGCATCGGCTATGGCTACGGCGACCACCACCAGAATGATGAACAAAATTTGTAGCAATTTTGGCATATCATCCTCCTCTGAAAATAATTTGGTTCATGTTGCTGCGAGGCCTACAGCCTCGCAGTCTCCTGACTGGTGGCGGCGGGGATTGCTTCGGGCTGCGCCCTAATGACATTTTCATCTATTAATCTCCCACACCCGCACTTCAGCGATAATTTCGATTTGCCCAAAGGCTTTGGCGACCGAAATACGGTGGTGCCCATCGCGCACAAAGTACAGTTCACCCACCTGAACTAATTCAACGGGCGGCAGTTCCAGCCCCAGGTACCAGGCCGTAGCAACTCGTATCCAGCGGCCGGCCAGGTGGTCGTGCAAGGGATAAAAGTGGCGGTCAAAATCTCGGCAGCGGCTCTGGCTGCCCCTAATTTGGTTGAGCGGCACGGTTTGGAGTCCGGCGGAGTAGCGGTTACCCATCCCCTGAGTGACCTCCGCTTCGGCCAGGGTGAGCAGCTCACGGGATTGCCCGGTGAGGCTAGCCCACACTTTGCTCAACCAACCCCGGTTATAGACCCGTTGATAGAGTT
The DNA here is from genome assembly GCA_964505845.1 of uncultured Caldilineaceae bacterium. GTDB lineage: Bacteria > Chloroflexota > Anaerolineae > 4572-78 > J111 > DSQQ01. Next base: position 3,550 of record CAZDMM010000550.1, on the reverse strand, counting down.
GTTGAGCCGCTTGCCCGGCCCGGCTGCGATGGTCGCTAAATCCGGCAGTGACTGTGTGGGTTAAAGGCAGCATAGAACCTCCACATTTTTTAGCGGTGATTAAAGACAAGAGGTGTTATAAATTTATCCGGCAGTAACTTATCAGTTCTGGAGATTAAGAGACACAGTACCCCTGTGGTATTGGAGATTGGAGATTTTGAGTCTCTAATGACCTATAAAGGAGGGACAATTGGATTGTAGGTTTCGGGAATGAGATGGTTGACGCTGTGCTGTAAAGTTGTTTTACGGCCTTAATATAAGGGAAAAGAGGGGTTGAGTACAGGTAAATTGCCTCCCTGTTACCTGACTCTTTGTGGAGGTTAGCGATCTGACCTGATGACAATTTTAAAAAATTGGAAGGCTGGAAGGTTGGACGATGGATGATATCCATTTGTCCAATCTTCCAGCCTTCCAACTAAGATGGCCGGAGTTTTATAAGGAAGAATCTTTTTGTCTGACCTGCTACGGATCTAGCACGTACCCCAAACCCCGCGCAGTTTTTAGCATTTCAGCCTCAGGTTTGACCTCACGCAGTTTGCCGCGTAGATTGCTGATGGCCCGGTCGAGCGCCTCAGCATCCAGGCCAGGGTCATAATCGCGGCCCCACAGCGCCTCGGCGCAGCTTTCACGGGTACACACATCGCCGGCGTGCTGGTACAGATGGAACAGCAGCCGGAATTGGGCCGGGGTCAAATCGAGTGGTTTTTTATCTATCGAAAAGGTCATGGAGCGTTCATCGTAGCGTAACTGGCCGGAGATAAATTCGGTGGGGTCAGCATCCACGTAAAGCAGCAGCGGCACCGGTTTACTTAACCCAATTTGATCCTCATCTTGCAGTACATGGGGTTCGCGCAGGCGGCGGCCATTCACATAGGTACCGTTGGCGCTGTGGGTATCAATCAAAAGATAGCGCGGGCCATCCCGCTCAATCTTGGCATGCAGCCGAGAGACGGCATGCGACTGTACTACGATATCACACTGCGGCGACCGGCCAATGGTGCAAATATCACTACTGAGCAGGCATTTAGCCGGCCGAATCACCTCTTCTCGGCCAGGAAACGCCATGAGCATAGATGGAACAATAAATTTCTCAGGATACGGCGAGATATCCTTGTCCATTGATCTCCCTCCTTTGGGTTCAGTGGATTGCAAAGGCTTAGAACGAGCGCATCATTCATCCATTTTAACCCAGTTTAGTTAAATTTAGAAGTTAAACCGCTTTTCTCAGGGCAGCGGATGCCATTTTAAGGCCAGGCCGATGGCCAGCATGGCTGCAAGCGTCCCCAGAGCGGTAAACACCACGCTAATTTCTATGGTTTCTTGTTTGGTAAACATGTGAGCAGGCAGTTTTTGAAAAACTTCTTGCAGTTCGCCGGCGCTCTCAGCCGAGTAATAGTCGCCGCCGGTCATATCGGCGATGGTTTTCAGGGTATCCTCGTCAATCCCCCGGCGAAAGCCTCCCCCAAACCCAAAACCGCCGCCAAACGGGTCGCTGCCCTGGCAGCCCTGGCCGTTAAAAGGGCTTGAGCCATTGGCCGTGCCAAAACCAATAGTGTATACCCTGACGCCCCGGTCAACGGCCTGGCGGGCGGCGGCCAGGGGAAACGGGCCGGCATTGCTGGCCCCATCGGTGAGCAGCACAATAATATCCGGTACATAAGCTCCTTTGGGCACCGGTGTTGGCTCAATGCCAGAAGAGGTGGCCGTGACGCTGGGTGCAACATTCTGGTTGATTTCAGCAATCGCATCCAGCGATTTAAGGATGGCGCTGCCGATAGCCGTCCGGCGGGCCGTGACCAAACTTTCCACGGCATCTTGCAAAACTTCCTGGTCAGTGGTAGGGGGTTGGATCAGTTCTGCAAAACCGGCAAAGGCCACAAGGCCAATCTGGGTGCTTGGCTCCTGGTCTTGAATAAAGGATAGAGCGGCTGTTTTGGCCGCTTCCAGGCGGTTGGGGAGAATATCGGTGGCGCACATGCTCCGGGAGACATCCAGGGCCAGAATGATGGTGGCCCGGCCGGCCGGCACGCTCATGCTGGTTACCGGGCGTCCCAGGGCCATGATCAAAAGGGCCAGCGTCAACAAAAACAGGGCCAGGGGGAGGTGTCGCCAGCGCGACGGCCGGGGCAGCGCCTCACGCACCAGCGCCAGGCTGGAGTAACGCAGGGCAAAGCGCCGCCGCCGGCGCAGCATCCACACATACCCGGCAATAATCAGCGGAATCAATCCCCACAAAAGTAGAAAGCCCGGCCAAAGCAAATTCATTGACTAACTCTCAGGCGCTATCAGAACCTTTAAATAACCAGGAGATTGGAGATTAAATAACCTCTATCTCCAATCCCCTTCATGGCAGACGGCTAAACCACAGCAGAGAAAAGGCGCCGCCGATCAAAAAGAACAGGATACCGGCGCCCGCAAAAACAGAGGTGACTTCTATTTTTTCCGGTTTGACCACCCACTGTGGGGTGATATTTTCATAAATGGCATGCAGTTCTTCTTCATTTTGGGCGTTGTAGTAGGCCCCATCGGTGATCTGCGCAATCTGTTGCAGGGTTGTTTCATCGAGTTGGGTGTGTACGGTAAAGCCTTCCACTTGCAAGATGGTTCCCGCCGCGCTGCCGACCCCGATAGTGTAAATCCGCACCCCGCGATCCGCAGCCGCCCGCGCTGCAACCAGCGGGTCGGGCTGTTGATTGTTCTCGCCGTCGGTCAGCAGGATGATGATAGCCGGGGCATAGGTTCCTTCCGGCACAGGGGTGGGGGTGGTGGTTGGATCACGCTCGGAGGCGGAGGCCGGTTCCGAGTCTGCCGCAATGGTATTGAGCGCCACCAGAATGCCCTGCCCCAGCGAGGTGCCGCGCTGCGGCGTGAGGCGGTTGATGGTGGCCAGAAGGGCCGCCTGGTCGTTGGTTGGCGTTTGCACGGCAAAGCCCCCATCGCTAAAGGCCACCACCCCCATCAGCACGCTGGCGGGCTGGTGCTGCACAAACTCACGGGCCGCGGCTTTGGCCGCTTCCATCCGGGTCGGCTTCAAATCATCGGCGGCCATGCTGCCGGAAACATCAAAGCCCAGGATGACCGTCCCCTCGATGCGGGGCAGGCTGAGCACGGTTTGCGGGCGGGCCAGGCCCACCAGCAAAACGGTGAGGCCGGCCAAAAAGAGCGCCGGGGGCAGGTGACGGTGCGCCCCCAGCGGTCGCCCGGCGGCTTGTGACAGCATGCCCAGCGTCGCATAAAACCGCTGCCGCCGCCGTTGCAGCCGCAGGTACAGCCACACAAAGGGTGGGAGCAAAAATAATAAGAACAACATCGTGGGCCAGATGAATGACATGCTGCGCTTACCTCCGGCGCTGCCGCCGCAGGGTGGCAAAACGCACCAGGGCGCGCACCAGGTCTTCTCCGGTAGAAAGGGACAGCGCATCCACCCCGGCGCGTTTGAAGGTTTCGTTCAGGGCGGCTTCGCGCCGCTGCGCCGCCGCCTGAAAGCGCCGCCGGAACTCCCGGTCGTGGG
>CAZDMM010000549.1:0-5527 GCA_964505845.1 uncultured Caldilineaceae bacterium | reverse complement strand
CCAGGTTATTATCCACTTCCAGGATGTTGAGGTGTTTGAGGCTGATGTTGGTCAGGCCCAGGGCCTTCACGCTGGCCTGGCCTTCGGCAATTTCGCGGCCCGACAGGTCAATGCCAATAAATTCGCTCTCAGGGCAGGCATAGGCCATTGGGATCAGGTTGCCGCCGCTGGCGCAGCCCAATTCCAAAACCCGGCAGCGGTTGACCGGCGGCGGGTACATGCCCAGCAGTGTTGCCACCATGGCCAGGCGGTCCGGGTGACTTTGGGTAAAGGCATAACTGGGATAGGGAATTTCATCGTAAATGTTGCGGGGCGAGTCGTTGAGCATAAATACGGTTAGCAGTAATCAGCGGTGCGTGAATAGTGGTCAACAGATTGCTTGCTGACCACTGTTCTCTGACTACTGTCTACTACCTTCTCCTTTTTAACTTTGGCGGCGGCCGGCCGCGTAGGCGATGATGTTGGTTCCCCACTCCACCGCCGAGCGAATCTGTTCTCGTGATGGCGCGCCGCTGCGAAGCTGCCCCTGCCACAGCCGGCCATAATTGTGGCTGCTAAAGATGACTCCTTCGGCCAGGCGTAGTTGCGGGGAGCCCTCGCTTTCAAAACCGGCCGGAGGCGCGGCAAACAGGTAAGGGTCGGTCAGCAGCCGGTGGCCGGGCGAAACAGGCGCAACGGCCAGGTTCAAGGTTTTGAGCATATTCAAAAAGATGGCTTCGGCGGCAGCGTCCAGGCTTTCAATCAACAGGGTTCCGCGCCCGCGCTGCACGTAATTGTACAAACCGTTCATCTGGCCGGGCGATAGTTCAAACGCGCCCTGCCCGACCAGGTAAATGAGGGTGTTGGTTTCTACGCCGGGGGCCAGGGCCACATCATCATGCACCAAAACGCGAAAATGGCCGGCCCGGTTGATGGTTCGGGCCAGGTAAGTTACGCCCAGGCCCTGAGATTTGCTGGCCTCGCTGCCCAAATAACAAACGGCCAGGTTGACTTCGGCGGGCGCGCCGATTTCGCGCCGGAAGCGCAGGTCAATCTCATTGAGGCCGGGCTGCGCCCAATTTTGGGCATTGTGGAAGGGCGCGCTCCGGGTTTGCCGCCGCACGCGGGCCAACTCTACCCAGGGGCCGCTGGGCAAAACGGTGCGGGCAAAAATAGAGAACTCGGCATGGATATATTTGGGATTATCGGCGCGCTGGGCATCCTCGTCGGCTCTGGGCCGGCTTTCGCCGTAACTGAGCAGGATGTAGAGCAACCCCTCCATCTCCCGGCCAATATCGTAAGAGACCGGCTGCGGCAGCACGATGGTCTGGCCCAAAGGGTCAACGGCAATGCCCGGCAAAACATACACCGAGGTATCGGGTGGGTCGCTGGCAATCACCTCCAGCCCGGTCACAATGCCCGACCCATGGTTGAACAAGGCGTGAAAACGCTGCTGCAAACGGTGATACTCGTGCGCCTCGTCCCAGATGTTGGCGGTGATGGCCATGCCATCAAAGGGTTTGATTTTTTTGGTAGGAAATTTTTTCAAGAGTTCTTCTGAGGTCACAGTACGTTATCCTTTTTCTTCCACTTCAAGGTGCAGGGTGTAGCTGGTTTGGGCCGGTTTCTCGGCTTCGATGATGGCCTCGATGGTGCGGCGGTGCATCAACTCTTGCTGCGCCTGCTCCGCCGGGTCATCCGGCGACAGGGCCGGCAGGCGCACAAACACAGCAAAGGTGTGGGGCCGATTTTCTCGGCCCAAAGCGATAGTTGGCCCCAGCCGGGCCTCGGCCCCCAGCCTAAAGTCTTCGGCCCGATTTTCAACGATGCGCACCGGCCGGTCGGTGTAGATTTCCAGGTAGCGCTGCAGACCCTGTTTGGTTCCGCGCCGGCGATATAACCAGGCGGCCTGGCTCAACAGCGCCCGCTGGCGCGCTTCGGGCCAGCGCTCATCCAGGGTCAGTCCAATCAACGCGGCCAGCCAGGGCAAAAAATCGGGTGTGGTCAGCCGGGGGTCAAAGTAAAGCGAGCTGTGCCCAATCTGGCCTTCAATCGGCTTCCAGAAACTTTCAAACAGCATCAAGAAGCGGGCCAGCAAATCGTTGTCATAATAGAGGGCCGGGAGATAATTCAAATAACGTCCTTTGGCGGCCACCGCGATGCTAACGGTTTCGACGGCGCTTGTCTCGCGCCGGCCGCTGGCCGTAGCCGTCACCCTGGCCTGGCTCTCCAACATTATATCCTGGTTGAGTGGCGCAATCTGGGCCTCCACCCGGTACTCGTAGCTGGCGCCGGGCAAAATCCGGGCCGCCACCCGCCACACCAGGTAGTTGGCCTTTTGACCAACTTCAAATTCAGGCCGGCCATGCTCATAATGGGGCGGCAGCTCATAATTGCTCAAAGTCAATTCCGGCGGCAGGCTGACTCTGAGCGTAAATCCGGCCACCTCTTCCAGGGCGGTCACACGGGTCAGCAACGTCACCGTCTCGCCGAGGTAACGATTGTAAAAATCGGCCACATGGTCAATGGTCACAAGCATTGCAATATCCTACAAATCTACCAACTCAACTTCGTGATCCAGCGAGCACAGCAGGGTATCGGGCGGAACCTGGATCAACTTACCCTCGACCGGGGTCAAGGGTTGTTCTTCGGCCCTGATTTCCAGGTCTTGCGGCAAGGCGCTGGATTTGACCTCCTGGCTGGGCGACACCGGTCGCTGGCTCAAGTGTACCTCCAAAACGTGTTTAACACCGGGCACTTGCTGGATAAGCGAGTAGATTTCGGCCAGGTAGAGGTTGCGGCCAAAGGGCCAGCCCTCCCAGCTCGACTCGATAAATTGGGCCAGCTCTTCGTCCATCACGCCCAGGGCCAGGGGACAGATAAAACAGCGCAGCCGTTCCAAAACCCTGGCCTTGACCGTTTCCGGCGAACTGTAGCCCGAAACTACAATCTGGGCCGACACCTTGACGCCCCGATAGTAAGGCTCCCGCACAATCAGATTCGTGGTCAGCAGGCGGTACCGGTCCAGATGCTTGATGACCTGCTCCCGCAGGGCAGGCTCTAATTCCAGCGCCGACAGGTCGCCATTGCGCAGGCGGTCCATCACCGCCGGAACCACCAACAGTTCGATGGTGCCAGGGTTGAGGGCTTTAGCGCCGTTGCTGGGGGCCACACATTCAATCCGGGCGACCGCCCGGCTGGCTGCTTTGCCCAGGTTTCTAAAATCTTCGGCGGTCACGGCCCGCTCTTGCGCCCGCAGTTCTTGGGGCAGCCGCAGCTTGGCCTCGGCCAGGCTTTCCTGGTCTCGCCCGCCTGTAGCCGGGATAAAATTAACAACTCGATCAATGTAAGGGATGGCCGAGCGCAGCACTTGCAGTTTGCCGGCCGGCACATTCCCCACCACCCCGCCGCCATAGCGATATTGGCTAAACCGGATGCGCCGCCCGGCTTCCGGTACCCGGCCATACTGCCGCACCGAGCCATCTCGCTGCCGCACCGCCGGCCCAAAGTTTAACTCGCCCGTGGCCGTATCCAGGCTAAAGTGGCGGTCAAAGGGGGTTGAATTTGAAAAATCGGCCACCGCCTGCCAGGGCACAAAAACCACCTCGCCATGCCGGTTTTCCTCAACCTCTACCGTTTCACCGGGCTGCAAGGCCAGCACCGGGACATGCTCCAGCTTAAAAGTTTGACCGGCCTCACCGTTGCTCACCCCGGCAATCTCGCCGTACACAAAACGGGCGTGGGTAGCGCGAGTGGTTGCTCCCAACGAGTGCGCCTCCACATGGGTTATGCGGGGCGATTCGGTGTAAACCCCCTGGCCGGGCCGGCGCGGTTCAAAGCGGCAGCGCACCCATGCGCCGGCCCGCCCGTGAACCTGGTCCGGCTGAAACGACAGGGGCAGATATAACACAAAGCTCCCGTGCGGATTGTTCAAACCGCCGGTCGTGTCTTTTTCGGTGGGGCGTTTGTTGAGGGGAATCTCGGCCCAGCGGCCGCCGCCAATAGAACATTCCCACACCCAGGGCGGGTCTTCCCGGCGCACGCCCACCGCCTGCACCGGCTCGCAGTCAAAGGTCAATTGCAGCAAGTGGCCGCTCAAATCTTGGGTTTCATCAAAGCCCAGGTAAAAGGTGTCGCCCACCTGGGGCCGGTTTTGATCAAAGGCAAAAAACGGCTCGATGCCCAGGCGCGGCAGATAATTTTTGTGAAAATCCGACTCGCGCCGCAGTTGGGTTAAGGTGGGGGGGATGATGGTCAGCTTTTGATCGGTGGTAAAAATCACTTCTGGCTGCTCGTCGGTGCCCAGGGTAGCCACCTCGGTACCCTGCGGAACCAGGGCGGTGGTGGTATCTTCCGGGCCAAGCGGAAAAGCAGCCGAAAGGTAAAAAGTCAGCTCGGTGCGGGCGCTGCTGGCCGGCTGAAGCTGAATCCCAATCAACTCCATGAACTTGACGTAATTCTTTTCCGGCACCCGGTTCAGCCGGTAGACCATCATCTCGGTCATCCAGGCAAAAAGCTCAATCAAGGTGATGCCGGGATCGCTCAGGTTGTAATCGGTCCACTCCGGGCAGTAACGGATAATCCGCCGCCGGGCTTCGTCTACCAGGTCTTTTTGAAAACGCAGGTCATCCAGAATTGGCTCTGGCAGCGACATAAGCGTTTATTCCTCCACTTGAATATAGAAAGGATGCACAATGCTGCGCTCATCGTGGGTGGCTTTGATGGTATAATGAATCTCAATCAACACCACACCGTCCTGCACCGGGTCGTCGGACACTTTGACTTCGTTAACCTCGATGCGCGGCTCCCAGCGGGTCAGGGCCTGCTCCACGTAATGGATCAGCAGCCCTTCGGTGGTGGGGTCACGCGGCGCAAAAACCAGTTCCCAGATGCGGCAGCCAAAATCGGGCCGCATCACCCGCTCGCCGGGCATGGTTTCCAGGATAATGCGGATGGCCTGCTCGATGTCGCGCTCTCCGCCCACCAGGGCAATCTCGCCGCGCGGGTTCACCTGGAGCGGAAAAGCCAACCCCTGGCCTAAAAATTCTCGATTCCTGAGATCGTCGGCCATGTTATGTTCCTTCTATCCCCCAATTAACACGGTGACGCAGCCGGGTGGGGCCACGGTGGTGGTGACCGGCACACCGCTGTAAGGATTTACCCCCGTCACCTGGCTGGTAACGCGGGCCGCCGGACGGCCCATAATCAACACGGTAGCGCTGCCCATGGTAATAGCCCCGGTACAGGCATTGCCCGAAACCGTATCGCCCACACAGGCCGCCGGCTGCCCGCCGATCAACACCACCGGCGCGCCCGGCCCGGTAATCGCATCGCCGGTTACGGTTATATCCCCCACTCGTGCTGCTGGAAACATCTTATTCTCCTAATTTATCTTGACTAACGCCCCTTGAATCTGCACCATCGCCCCACCTTTGACTTCGGTGTTGGCATTGCCGGTGACCGACACATTGGCGCCCTTGGCGCTGAGAGAGGCGGTCCCTTCCAGATTCAGGCTGGAGGTGGCCTTAATCGTCCCATTGGCTTTGGC
>CAZDMM010000548.1:4691-5544 GCA_964505845.1 uncultured Caldilineaceae bacterium | reverse complement strand
AGTCTGCGAGGAGTTCGGGTTATAACTATTCCTGCGGATATTACCGATCCGGCAGCGCGGAGTGCGCTCCTGGCCCGCGCCGAAACGGAACTCGGCCCGCTCGACCTCCTCATCAACAATGCCGCCATCGAGCAGGTCAGCCCCTTTGTGCAGCAGACGCCGGCTGATATTCAACGCATCATTGACACCAACCTCACCGCGCCGCTGCTGCTGGCTCGTTTGATCCTGCCGGGCATGCTGCAACGCGGCCAGGGGCATATCGTCAACATTGCCTCCATCGCCGGGAAAAAAGCGCCGCCCTACAATGCCGTTTACGGGGCCACCAAAGCCGGCCTGATCGAGTGGACGGGCGGTTTGCGGGGCGAGTTGGAAGGCACGGGCGTCAGCGCCTCGGTGGTGTGCCCCGGCTTCATCGCCGAGGCCGGCATGTTTGTGGATCATTACGGTGGGCAGTCTGCCCCCTGGCTGATGGGCGAATCCTCGCCGGAAGCGGTGGCTCAGGCCGTGGTGCGGGCGATTCAGCAGGACTCGCCGGAGGTGCTGGTCACGCCCCGGCCAGCCCGGTTGGGCCTGGCGCTTTATGCCTTATGGCCGGGGTTGGGGAACCGGTTTTTGCGGTGGGCTGGGGTGACGGAGCTATTTCGCCGGGCGGCGGAACAGGGGGAAAGCAAGTAGTTTTACCACACGCACGTGACTTCAGGGCAGGCACTGATGAGAGGATCACGCGTGAGAAGTGGTGCGTTAAGGCGAAATGCTGTAGCGGCAATCAGCCGATCATGTAACTCTGGGATAACCTTCAATCGGTCAAGTACATACAAATCCCCGGTGGTAATCGGTTCAATACGGAACGGCG
>CAZDMM010000548.1:0-4681 GCA_964505845.1 uncultured Caldilineaceae bacterium | reverse complement strand
GCCAATTCTGCGGCAAAGTCGAAGGGCGCACTCACTTTTCGCGCCAAGCCATACAACTCAAGCAAAACAATAGGCGATAGAATCAAAGTGACTTCACCTCTAAAAGCTCTTTGAAATACTTGACGCCCTGCTCCCGACAATTTGGAAGAATTAATCAGATACCAAAACAAGGCGTGGGTATCTATCACGTATAGATCACTCATCATCTAGCCATTCTTTTTCCCATTCGCCCCGGATTTCTTGGAGGGCGCGGTCAAGCTCAAAATCAGCCGGGAAATAGGCTTGCCAGCGCCCGGCTAAACTTGGAAGTGTGGTTGTAGGGGCTACCGGGGCAATAACCAGTACCACCTCCAACGGCCCGTCCGGCACGTCAGGAGGTAAGGTTAGGTGCAGCGTCCGATCAGGGGGTGTATCCAGGTGAAATGTCAAAGTTTTGACCATCACAACTTCCTTTCGGCTGTTACCTGATGATTAGCGCGAGTAGGGAGACACCACCTGTATTCCGGCAAAGTGGCGATAATGCTTGAGGTTGAAGGTATACAAACGCCAACTACGAGTGATTGCCGTAGCTGCAATCAAACAATCGGGGATGCCCACACCCGTAGCCAGGCGATTTTCAGCCAGCAATCGAAAAGCAAACTCAAATTCTGCGGCAGTAGGCCAAGCCAGGGTAAAGCGACTCAAAAAAGTCTGAGTGCGGCGCAAATCTTGTTTATCACCAGCGCCGCTGATAATTTCCATTGCCATCACCCCATGGATTACGATATTGGTATCTGCCTCACGAGTTAGCCATTCTTTAGCCGCCGGGTGCTGGCGGAGAACATCAATCAGGACATCGGTATCTAATAAGGTTGTTATGGTTGTCGCTGCCATGCCTCTGACCTCAACCTGGCAGCATAAGCGACTGTGTCCTCACGAACCACGTGATTGGCCCACAAGCCATAACCATGGGCCAACAAATCCCCCAACGTGCGAATGGGCGTCAAATCGGTTTGCGTTTCAAGATAAGTCTGTAGCACGCTTTCTGCTACCACCTCAGGCGAAGAATTGACGGTTTGAGCCTGCCTGGTTAAACGCTCAAAAATTTCATCAGAAATGGTCAGGGTTGCCATGGCCGTTTCCTTTCCACCATAACTAAAGTCTCAGGATATTATACCACAAGCCATCATTTTTATCTGCTTATTTTGCCTCTTTGCGGTCCCCCTCACCCCGCCTTAGCGGTGATTCGGGCCAGCAGGGCTGAGGTTTCTCAAAATTCGCCTCTTTCAAGTCGAACTGGTACAATAACAGGGGAAAGGGGAAAGTATGACTCGAACCATAACGCTTTCAGAAACAGTTTATCAGGCCACGGCTCATCGGGCGGCAGTCACGGGTCAGACCCCCGACCGATTGGTGGAGGAATTGTTGATCCGAGAGCTTTTGTTAGCGCATCCTCATATTGAAGTGGTGGATAGTCCCGGCGGTCTATGGGCGAGAATCAAGGACACGGGTGTGGGCGTAGATACGATTGTCGGCTATCACCGTGTTGGCTATTCGGCGGAGGAGATAGCTCAGGAGATTTTGCACTTGCCATTGGCTCAAGTTCACGACGCCTTGAGTTATTATTATGATAATCAAGAGGTAATGGACACCTATATCGCCAGGAATAGCCTTGAAGCCTGGGAGCAAGAGTTGCGTCAAAGTATGAATGAGGCCGATTATCACCGTTTGACGGGTCAAAGCGCCTCAACGCATGGCTGAAAGGGCCAAACTTTATCTCGATCAAGATGTATGGGTAGGTTTGGCCGCATCTTTACGCCAAGCTGGGTTTGATGCCATTGCTACCAAAGAAGCGAACCGTAAAGGCGCTTCTGATGCAGAGCAACTGGCCTATGCCATTACCGAAAAACGCGCTATTTTGACTCACAACACGCGCCACTTTGTGCCGCTGGCCCGTACCCTTTTTTATGAGAGTAAACCTCATTACGGCATTATTGTCGCCCCGCACCTAGAAAAAGGTGAACTCCTCCGCCGGACGACGGCTTTACTTGCCTCGGTTTCGGCAGAGGAGTTGGCCAACACCCTCCGGTTTTTATGACCCATTTCCCCCTCACCTTGCCTCAGCCGTGATCCGAGCTAGCAGGGCTTGAGTTTCACGAAGTTCCCGTTTCATGCCAAGTTTGGTGAATACCTCGATGGCTTCTTGAGCTAATTTTTGAGCTTTATGTAGATGACCCATGGTTAATGCTAACTCCGCTAAAACTTGTTTGGTTCCTCCAACACTTTGTTGAAGACCTATTTTCTCGGCAATCTCTAAACTCTGCCGGAGATATTGGTTAGCTAATTCATAATTCTGCTTTAACAGCGATACTCGACCTAGAAGTTGGTACGTATATGATAAGCCTGATGATAATCCCGCATCTTGTTCACTAAGCTGCTGTTCACGCAATTCGCGTGACTCCTTTAAGAGAATTTCAGCTTTTTCATAATTGCCTTCGGCAATATCAATCACAGCTAAATGACGTTGAATACGAGAGACATGCCTCTGATCCTTAATTTCTTCAGCTATCGTTAGAGATTGATTATAATTTTCTCTAGCGATTTTGAGTTCGCCACGGCTACTCTGAATTGAAGCTAGTCGCCAGAGCGAAAAAGCTAATAAATCTCTAGCTTTGTACGTTTGACAAATGTAGACTGCTTTCAGTATTAAACTCTGAGCTTCATCTAAATCATCTTGAAATTCTTTTATTCCGGCAAGCCAATATAAAAACTGAGCCTGATCTAATTCCATTTCAAGTAAAACTGCCGCTTTGAGTCCTAACTGCATATAGTTGATATGACTATTCCAATTACCCGAAGCCCATAGGTAAAAGTCCATTTTTTTTGCGAATACTACGAGCTTCTCCAAATCATTAGCGTACCAACACCAATTCATGGCGCTCAAGATATTATCTATGTCCAGGATGACTCTTTCAAGACTCTGAAATCTTTTTTGGTTCTGGTCGGCCAAAAAATTCAATAAGAATTCAACCCACCTAATCCTGAATTGAGACCTTAACTCAATTGCTTTATCCAACTCTGCTTGACTGTAGATCAAGGTCAACGGCAACAACTCAAACCGACTCCCCTTCTTATTCACCAGCGACAACTTCTCCAACTCCACCAGCCCCTCATCCCGATCCAACTCCGGCACATCGGCCACGACGCCCAACGCCTCGCGGCTGGCGTCGGTGGCGAAGAGGGAGAGGGCCAGCAGCAATTGGTAGGCCGGTTTGCCCTTGAGGCGCTCCACCGCGCCCTCAAAGCAGAATTTGGCAATGTCGCTGCTGGGCTGGCCCAGGCGAGTCAGCACCGCCTCGACCCCGTAGCCAAAGCCCATCTGGGCCACGCTCCAGACAATGGCCAGGGGCACGCCGCCGGTGCGCCCGTACAGCCGCCGGGCGGCCTCGTCGCTCAGGCTGACGCCCTTCTTTTTGGCTTCGTCGGCAATCAGGGTCAGGGCGTCGGCTTCATCCATGCCTACCAGCCGCACCGGGTAGGCCACATCCAGCCGGTGGCGGGTGGTGACGATGACTTTGGTCGGGTCGGGGACTTCGCGGATGAAGGTCAGCACCCGCTCGTCGTCCACCGTTTCCAAATTGTCCACAATCAGCAGGGTGCGCTGCTCGGCCAGGGCGTGGCGCACCAACTCATCCTGCTCCTCGCTGCGGGCGCGGGGGATGTCCTCCCGCTCCAAAGTGATGGCGATGGTGCTGTAAATGTCGTCCAGCGTGCGCAAGGCTTGAGAGCGGGTGGCGATGCCTTCGCCGGTGAGCACGGTTTGCTTGGCGCTGGTCCAGATGATGGCCTTAAAGCGCTCGGCTGCCGGCAGTTGCTCAGAGTGGCGCAAAAAACTGTGAGCCACCTCCAGGGCCAGGGCGCTCTTGCCAATGCCGCCGATGCCGTCAATCGTCACCACAAAATGGCGCGTTTTGGGCGATAACAGTTGGCGGATGTGCTTCAATTCGGCTTTGCGACCCACAAAGCGGGTGTAATCGGGCCGGGGCAGGTTGTGGCGTACCAGAAACCCGTTTTCCGCTTGCGTGAGAAAACGGGTTTCTACTCCGCCGGGCAATAGCTTGCGCTCGGCCATAGCGTCGGTCAGTTGTAGTAAGGCGTCGCGGATATCGGTACTGAGGGCGGCGGTGGTTTGCAGATGTGTTCTCTGTAAGTTGACCTGCTCCCGCAGCGTCTCGGCGGTCATGCGTTGAAATTGCAACTCGTAAGCCGGGCGCAGTTCTGGCAAATTCCACACTTCCTCGGCCAGGCATTTGAGGAAGGCCAGCACCGCCCGGTTGACTCGCTCCCGGTTGAGCCGCTGGGGCAGCACGCTGTCAAAGGATTGAGCCACCAGCTCTTGTTCGTCGGCCAGGTAGATTCCCGGCTTTTTGAGAATGGCCAGCAGCGCCTTTTGGATTTCACCGTTTTGGAAGAAAGTTTTGTCGGCGGTGAGGGCGGCTACCAAATCTTCATCTTCGGCCACGTATTCGGCGGCAAAGCGGTCGGCGGCTCGCTGCAAGCCCTCGCCAAAGGCGGTTTGAAACGCGGCATTGGAGCGCAGCTTTTTGATTTTGCCGGAGAACTCCTCGCTCAGGAATTTCCTGGCCTGGTCGGAGACAAAGTCAACCGCGGCGTCTACGGCTTGCTGCTTTAAAGATTGGGG
>CAZDMM010000547.1:0-5562 GCA_964505845.1 uncultured Caldilineaceae bacterium | reverse complement strand
CTCTCAGGCGAGATTCTTTAGGTGGCCGCTAAGCTGGATTTTTGCCCGGAGGTCAAAAGGGTCATAACACCACCACTTTGAGCGGTGGGGACTCATAACCCATCCTCCACCAACTACTATACGCCGCTTCCGCCTCATTCCAATAGGCTCGCTGCCACTCGCCAGTCATCATTTTATAGATGGTCTGTCCATCCGGGGTTATCAGCGATGCCTCGCGCCGTTTGGCCGCCGCTATTTGTCGCTGCTCTGGTAACTGAGCCGGCGGGCACGTTCCGCCGGCGCGAGGATGGTATGGATTCATCATTGTTCCACCAACCGTCTAAACACAAATTCTACATTCATATATAACCCGCTCGGCTCAATTTTGCCTTGCAATTGGCGCGGCCACAGCAGCACTGCCGCATAATCATCAAACACATCCGGGTTATCCGGCTTGCGGGTGCGGATAAAAACGGACGCGCTTTGCCCGGTGCAGTAGGCCCGCAGCGCCGCTACCTCTGCCCCGGTGAGTACATCCCATTTCCACACCGTCACCGGGAATCCCTGCCCCGCCTGGCTGCCGTCGCCCCGGTCAAATACCACGCTAAACCGTTCCGGGTAGGAGTGAGGCGGGTCTATATTAGCGACCAATGTCTCCACATTGACCATACCCACCAAAGTTGTCCCAATTTTGTACTCGCTGATTGCCACGCTTCACCTCCCGCAAGGGGATCATATTAACCAATCTGGGAAATAGGTGGTTATCACCCATAGCAATGCCGTTAGTCCTGCCGCTCCCACTGCCGACGCCCCAAACGACACCCAGGGTTCAGCCCACTCTACATCCGCTGGCAAAAAAATTATCCTACCTCCTCAAGCGGTTAGTCGTTAGTCGTTAGCAAAAAAGCTAACCGCTAGCTGCTAACGGCTAACAGCGTACTGCGTCAGCAGCGCCGCCGTCTGCTGCTGCACCATCCGCGCTACCGAGGCCGCGTCACTCACCCCGCTGATGTTATTGGTCTGATGAAACGCCACACCTGCGCCGCCTGCGCCGCCCCCGCCCATCTGGGCCAGGCCGCCCAACGCGGATGATAAATCCGGCAAAGCGGCAATTTGTTTGTTGATGTCCCGCAGTGCATTAGCCAATGGCGGTGGGCTGCCCGATTTCAGCCATGGCGGTAATTCCAGGCTAGTTACCTGTCCAAAAGCATCTATCATCTCCTGCCAGGACGGTAATAGATTATCAATCGCCTCGATGATGTCCCAAAACACATCGTGGATAGCCCGAAAGGGTTTGGTCGCGGCGTCCACAATCTCCCCCGCCAATTTAAACGGAGCCTGAATCCCTATGATTGCCAACTGCACCAACCCCAGGTCGGTATTGGTAATGCCCAATAGTTGATACCAGGCGTTCCATTTCCCCCGAATCCATTCCAGCCAATTCGCCAAATTGGTCAGCCCTACCGCCGTTGCCATCACCCCAATCACAATTGCATCCAAAACCCCCTTGAGGATAGCCAGGGCCACATTCCCCGCCGTCGTTTTTTCATCAATCAACCCCAGCGCCATCCCGATGCGGGTCAGAGCATCATTGATGATGGTCATCGCAGGCCCGCCGACCTCTTGCAACTGCGTAAAAAAATCGGCAAAAAGCTGAATCACTTTTGTCGTGAACTGGACAATCTCCTCTGATTTTCCCTGTAACGTCTCCGCCGCCCCGCCAAAAATTTGCGAGAGCGGCTCTTGCGCCGCCTCGCCTATCCGCACCTTGAGCGTGGTCAGGGTGTCGTTGAACAAATCCATTTTGGCCTTGAGGTTGTCGGTGCGAATGGCCGCCTGATCCTGGGCGCTGGTATCCAGCAGGGCCGTTTTCACCTTCCCGTAGCTCTCCGCCGTTTGCCCCGCCAGGGCATTGGCAAATAACATTCCCTCTGTGCCAAACGCCTTTTTGAGCAGCTCATTCCGGTCCTGCTCGGTCAGACTGCCCAGGGATTGATTCAGCAGGGGGATAATCTGATCCATATCTTTGAGTTTGCCGGTGGCTTCATCAAAAAATTGATTATTGCCGTCCACCGTAAACCCCAATTCCTCAAATGCCTCTTTTTGCGCTTTACTGGTTGGAATCAGCCGGGTCAAAAAGGTTTTAAACGCCGTGCCCGCCGTGCGCCCGCTGGCAAAACTGGACGAAACCGCCGTAATCGCGTTATTAAAATCATCAAACTCCACCCCTAGAGAACTCGCCACCCCGCCAGCGTTAGCCATCGCATAGTTGTAATCCATCAGATCGAACCGGCTGGCCTGCGTTACCCCTACAATCTGGTCAATCACATCGTGAACCTCTAACCCCTCCTTGGCGAAACTCTGCATCGTCGCCATGGTCACCTCAGCCGCCAATTTATAGCCCTTGCCGGTGGCGTTTTGCAGCAGCACCGTCGCCTCGGTCAGCCCGCCAATTACCTGCTCCACGCTGGCCCCACCCTTGCCCAATTCCTCCATTGCCAGGGCCGCGTCATCCAGGCCAACTTTGAGTTTCGGGTCAAGAGCCAACTTCTTGACTGCCTGTTCTAGTGCCCTGCCCTCATCCTCGGTGGCGTTAAAAATGGCTCGCACCCCATCCATCTGCTCCTCAAAATCCATCGCCGCCGTCACCGAGTCGCTCATAAACCCAATGACCGCCTCGGCGCTGCCTACAATCGCCTGCCCAATCAGCCGGTTGGCTCCCCGCGCCAAATCCGCGCCCCAGCTCTGCACCTTCTGGTCGATTTTATTCATCTTCGCATTTACGTCACTGTCATCCCCCTTAAAATAGAGGATGACATCACCCAGGGTCACAGCCATTATCTACTCCTCGCTATTCGCAAAAATTCGCCGGGCGACACCCGCCGCCCTCCCCCTCTCCCGGTGGGAGAGGGGCCAGGGGTGAGGGCGATACCCGGCGAATCTAATTTGTTACCTATTCCAGCCAGCGGCGTTAATCTGACCCGCCCTAGCCACGCCTGCCGCCGCATATAGGAGAGCGCCAGCCGGTTGAGGGTCAGGGCGTCCATTTGCTCAAATTCTCCCGGCGTTACTCCCCATTCGGCCCAGGCGAGTTCTTCAAGGTCATACCGGCCAAACGGCCATTCAGCTGGGCCGGGCGCAGCAACCCCTGGAAAGGGTATTCTAGTTTCAACACCTCCACCAGCGCCGCCAATGCCTGCCGATTCGTGGCCTCGGCAAAAATCGTCTCCCGCTCGGCCTCAGTCTCAGCGTGATAGCTAATCACCAATTCCGCCGCCGCCGTCATCGCTCCGTTGACCCGGCTAAAAACGTGATAAAGCGCGGGCAACAGGGCGCTCAGGTCAACCCCCGCCAGGTTACTCAAATCAATTGCCCCGGCCTGCTGCTGCACCATCTCCAGTACCGCCCGCACCTCTACCTCAAACCGCGCCCGCCAGCGTTCACTGGCCGCCAGGCCCAGCGCGTGCAGCCGGTAGGTTTTGCGCCCCAGCGCCACCTCCACCGAATCCAAATCAATGGTTTCCGGCATACTCCCTCTACTCCGCCTTTGGCGTACTTCCTACTTCCTACGACGCCGGCTCCAGAATCTTGTCCAACCGGAACAGCCGGTTGGCCGCGCTTTGGGTCATATCAGACAGCGCATCAATCTCCAGGTTAATGAGCGTCTCCTCTTCCTTGCCAAATTTAATAGCCTCGGAGAGCATGGCCGTCGCCTTCCACACAAACAGCCGCACCGGGAAGGTGGCCCCGTCCTCATCCACATAGCTACCCTCAAAGCCCCAGGCCCGCTCATCTACCGTGTACACATCGCCCACTGCCAGGGATTCCTTCCCCGGCTGGCTCACGCCCGCCGCCGTATCGCTCACAGTCCCGCCAGTCCCGAGCTGCACCCCGTCCAGGTAAAATTCGGCCAGCATCGCCTTGATTTTGAGCGAGTGCGAGGATTTGAAACGCCTGAGTTTCCCCAGGCTTTGCTCTACTCCGCGCTCCACCATCTCGTATTCATAGGTGACTTCCACCGCCCCGCCGGTCCAGCCGACCTCAGTCCAATTTGTCCACGTGCCCCCGGCTGCTACCGTGTCAGCCGGTACGGATGTCCCTACCGGCGCATACAACACCCGGCACGGCGTCACGATCAAATCAGAAACTACTTGCGGCATAATTCGCTCCTTTTTTAGTGGCTAACCGCTTATTGCTGGATTCTAAACGCCCCCACCGTCACGCTGGCCGCCACGCTGCCCGTCACAGCGCTATTCCAATTCAGGTACACCGTGCCGTCGCTCTGGTTAAAGCGGCCCGGTGGAAAATTGCCAATCAGCCGCGTCGCCCCGGCGCTTACCGGCCCCCGCAGCTCGTGGTCGATTCTGTATGCCTTGCCCCATTATTCCCTACTCCGGGTTGCCTATCCAAAACCGCCAAAACGATAGATAATAAAACATCCCGCCCGGCTGCCTGAGCAACTGCCCCGGCGTTTGCAGCCGGGCCATTTTGAAATATTCGGTCTGCCGGTCGTTCAGCGCCTCATACAGTGCCCGGTCAATCGCCGCCGCGCCATTGCGGGTGGTAGAATAGCTCAAAAATTGCATCGAGGGATTGAGGCTATGGGAGTGGTATGCCTGGCTGCCCGCCCTGGTTTTAAACACCAGCGCGTCGCCGCTCTGGATGGTGTAGCCGGTCGGCAGCACCAGATCAATATAAATCCGGTCATCTACCAGCGCCGCCAGGTCGAGCGTTGCCCCCGCCCCGGAAAGCAAATATTCCTGTACCGACCCCTCTGCGTCAATCACAATTTGCTTACAATCTCCTCGACGTTTACATCTTCGGCGGCCTTGTAGAGGAACGACTGCTTTAGCTCCTGCTCCTGGGCATAGATCGCGCCCACGCACACCAGGCCCATCGCGCCCTCAATCAGACTTTCTTCCGGCGCTTTCTCGCGCTTCTCCATTTTGCCGGACCGACGGCTAAAATACTCACCGTCGGCCCAGGTCTCGTTATAGGTCGAGTGCCGCGCCATTTTGGGCGCTTGCACCACGTAATAGGTGCTGGCCCGCATAAACCCGGTGTCTACCTGGTCATTCTCCTCGATGTTGGAACGAGTTTGTTTGACCAGCGCCTCAGCCAGATTAATCATTGTATCCACCCGCGCCCGTGAAAAATCCTTTAGCACCTGGTCAGTACGCAGATTGACTCGCACACTAGAGACAGCCATAACGGGTAAAAAGTAATCCTTCAGCAGCTAGCGGCTAACAGCTAATAGCTAGCGGCTAAGTTGGCATTTCCCCCGGCGTGGCCGGGACTACATCGCTGTAGAATCCATCATGTTTCAACCGCTTCATTATCACCGGCCCGGTCTGAGATTTTTCACCGGGTTTCACGCCGCCGGCCCCGCCGGTTATGCCCATCGCTCCCTTAAACTCGCCAATCATAAACCTGGCCCAATCCAAAAGCTGCTTGGAGAGCGGCACTTGTTGATCCAGCGCCACCACCTCGGTAATCTCCCTGGCCCGTGCCACCACACTATACCCCGCCGCGCCCATCGCTATCAGGCTCTCGTCGTCATCGGCAAACGTGGTGACGGTGGCA
>CAZDMM010000546.1:0-5584 GCA_964505845.1 uncultured Caldilineaceae bacterium | reverse complement strand
TTACCCATGCTTTTCAATTGCCAGTTGATGATTTTTATCTGAATCGCGTCCTCACTGTGGCAGGGATCAGGGATACAGCCCTTGTTGTCATTGTCATCTTCCGGGACATCTTTACAATACTTGGGATTTTTGGCGTAAATAGGGTCGGTGGTGAACTTAAATTCCTCGCTGGCCCGTTGGCCGTTGTCAACCACGTAAGCGTACCAGTTGTGGGCGCTCTGAGCGGCGGCCTTGTTGCTGCCGGGCAAAAGTAAGGCGCCGTAGCGTCCATTGCCGTCGGTGCGGGCGGTAAAGCGGCTGCCCGAAACCCCTAACTCCCCATACTCAATGGTCACGCCGGCTTTGGGTAAGCCATCAGGCCCATTGACCGTGCCTTTGAGGCCGATATCGGCGCAATTGTTTTCATTGGAATGGGAGGAAACAAAGTAAGGCAGCGGGGTAGGGGTGTTGGTGGGAGGTGGAGGCAGGGTTGGCGGCACCGGCGTGTTGGTATCGGTGGGGGTGGGTGTTAAGGTAGGGCTGGGGGTTTTGGTGGGAGTGGGGGTGCGGGTATCGGTGGGTGTTTTGGTTGGCCCAGGGGTACGGGTCGGGGTGGGCGTCCAGGTGGGGGGGTACGATTGGTCCGGTGTGGCTATCACAAACATTGGGGTTTCCAGAATGGGCGGCTGAGCCAGAGCGACGGCTGTGGCACGGTTGGGGCTAAGCGGATTAAATGGAACGTTGGGTTGTAAAAAGATGGTGGTGTAGCACAACACCGAGAGGATGGTCATGCCCATCACCAGCGATATTAAAACAGTGGTCCAACGGTTGTCTAATCTTTCAACTATCATGCGCTTCCCTCATAAGATAGTAATTGGATGTTGGTAATTACTATTTAACAATTACCCCTTTAAAGTTCTACTTGGACAGCCAATTAACGCTTCACGGGCTGGGCGTCGGGGTTCCGGTGAATCTGTAGAAGTATTCGTTGCAAGCCACGCCGTCGTGGTCGCGGTCAAAATCATAGATGTCTACTCGCGGGCCGCCCACCGCCTGGAAGAGCCGTTGGGCGTCGGCCTGGGTGGGGCAGTCGGAACACTTTCGCTCTTGAACCAGGTCAGCATAGGGAGGGACGCACAAGCCCAGGCGCGGGGTGGGGGTGGCGGCAATAACCTCTAGCTGCTGCGGTCGCCAGACCACGTGTTTAACATTGACGCTCTCATCAACCGTGCACGGGTCTACAATACAGCCTTCCCTTGAAAATTCCTCACTGTCCGGGTCAATATCATTGCATTTGGAGGGATTATTGGCATACATCGGGTCGGTGGTGAACAGCACCGATTTGCTGACCTTTTGGCCGTTAACGATCAGGTGCGCAAACCAGTTGTGGGCTTTGCGAGAGCCGTTTTTGTCCTGGCTTGAAATGAGCAATTGGGTATAGGCAGGCTTATACTCGGTGACAAGGGGGGTTTGGAAAACGCTCCCCCGCACTCCAATTTCACCAAATTCTATCTGGAAGCCTGAAACCGGTTCGCCGGCCTGGTCAAAAACGGAGTATTTTAGTTTGTTGGCGGAACATTTATTTTGTTCTTCTTGCCCGCAAACGCCACCGTACGGGTTGGGTGGAAAGGGGGTTGGGGTGGGCGGCACAACAATGGTGGGCGTTTTGGTAGGGGTGGGGGTAACGGTGGGTGAGCTGGTATAGGTGGGGGTGGGGGTGCGGGTATCGGTAGGCGTTTTGGTGGGAGCAGGGGTAAAGGTGGCGCTGGGCGTCCAGGTGGGGGGATAGGTGGGGGCGGGTGTGGTTGGCGTAGCGGTGGGCGCTACGGTAACGGCCTGGGCTGCCGCAATAGCCGTAGCCCGGCTGGGGCTTAAGGGATTAAAGATAATGTCAGGCTGCAAAAAGATGGTGAGGAAGCAGATCAAAACCAAAATAATCAGCCCCACCACCATGGCCAATAAAACAATTAAGATATTGTTGCCAAACCTGGACATAACTCTCTCCTTACTTACAAGTAGAAGGTGGTCAACAACACCTGCTTATTTGCTGACCTTTAACACGCGCCCGGCCGTTTATTGGGGTGAGATTAAACGATAGACCGGCTGGCCGGCTATCTGGCCGACCCCGATAAAGATATTAAGTTCCGGCTGGGTGGTAATTAACTGGTTGGTTGCGTCCAAAAGCTGCTGCCGGCGTTGTTCTTCGGGATAGTTGGGGTACCGGCCCAATTCACCCGCCAATACTTCACGGCGTAATTTTTCCTCGGTAGCTTTGTCAATTTGCGAAATTTCCGGCAAAGCGATAATTAAATCGGCATACAGAGCATATAAATTTTCATAAGATTTGGTCAAATCGGCTCGAATTTGCTCGGCCTGGGCCTCCCATTCTGGGATCAGGCTGAGACCATAAGCCTGCCTGGCTAAACGATATTTGGTTGATAACCAGTCAATTTTAGCCAGGGTAATATCAATTTTGCGCGACACCTGGGTGGCTATAGCTAACTCATTTTCATAAAAAGGCAGCTTTTGCTCATCTTCTGCAATCAGGGCTGTCCGCAGATTTTCAACGGCTTTTTGGGGGGCTTTGCCGCCCCGCTCTACCAGTAAAGCGGCCAGCTCTTGGGCCCGAGTCCAGCGCCGGGCTTCAGCCTCTTGACCCTCCTGGGACAAGGTAATAGCCTCATTGGTTTGGGGCAAGATGACCGCTTGTTTGTCCGGGTCTAGGGCCAGGTTGACCGGTTTAGCCATTAAATCCAAACTCTGGCGGGCTAACAGCCGGGCCTCGGCCACATTATAAGGCGACTCGTACAGCGTGATGTAATCCTTTTGCAGCTTCTCAAATACCGAACGCCGGTGGGCGGCCTGTAAAAATGGACTTTTGCCCGCTAACAGAAAAGCCTGGTCTAAATAAAATTTGGCCCACTCTACCTGGTTGAGGGTTATCAACCTTTCACCCGATTCCAGTAAAATATCTGTGCGAGCCGTATCCGGCAGATTCGGACTCAAAATAGCAATAGTTCCGGCCAGTTGATAACACAAAGTGCTTTTTTCCTGATTGCCGTTGGCCTGGTAAGCCGTTGCCAGGAGCAAAAAATCGCCGGCGCTCTCTTTATCGGTCAGGCCAGGACGGTACAACAGCGCCGCCAGGCCGGTCTCTGCTCTATTCTTGCGGATAGCTTCGATAATCACATCCGAGTCTGACACGCCTCCCAGCGAGGCCAGAGCCAGGGCCGGGTCAATCTCATCCGTT
This sequence comes from uncultured Caldilineaceae bacterium, assembly GCA_964505845.1. Classification (GTDB taxonomy): domain Bacteria; phylum Chloroflexota; class Anaerolineae; order 4572-78; family J111; genus DSQQ01. The sequence goes on along the minus strand of CAZDMM010000546.1, from coordinate 2,355 downwards.
TTGATGGTATTGAGCGAGCTTTTCCCCCGCACCGAACTCAGGCTGGCCGAGGAGGTTGCCCCCAATTGGTTGCGAAAAAGGATGATGCTCACCGCCGCCAATAAGATGAGCATTAAAATTGTTAAAGTACTGACAACGATAATCAGCCCCAGGTGGGGATTTTTAGTCCTAACTTGTTGCATGCGCCTTAAAACTCCGTGGTTTGTAATGCCAAAAGTATACCTGATCGCCACGATGTCTACAATTATAGGGGCACATACCGTTCAATACGGGCTGATAACTTTTGCTGGGCTAACCACTCCTGAAAAAATTGTTGTTTGGCGGCGTCATCGCTAAGGTGTTGGGTAAGCTGCTCAAAAACTCTGCTTGCCATCAACTCAGACCGTAGAGTTTCCGCAAATTCTAACCGGGTCAAATGATTGGTAACTAACCAGGCGTTAAACTGCTCCGGCCCGCGAGCGGCCGCCGCTTCATCCGCTTTGACTTGCAGCTCTTCCGCCGTAATGTTAACCTGCAAACGCTGGGCTTCTTGCTCAATCAGGGCCTGGTCAATCAACATTTCCAGGACTTGCCGGCGAATTTCATCCAATTTTGCCGGATCAGGCTGACTGTTTGCACCGCTTAACGCCTGCTCAAAACGCGTCACCTGTCTTGCGTAAACCTCCAGCAGAATGGCCTGCCCATTAACCCGCGCCGCCACCGGCTGCTTGTTTGGCTCAGGCGTTGTGGCCGGAGCCGCAACCTTATAACCAAGCGCCTGCGCCGTTTCAACCGGGATATAAGTGATGATGGGGAGTGGTGGCTGTGGGTTTGAACAAGCGCTCAAACCGGTTCCCCATACCGCTAAAAGCCATAGCCTCGCTTTCACAGGAATTAAAAATAACCCTCAACTACTATATCTTGTTGAATTTACAAATAACCCCCCAAGATATAGGGGTACAAACCAGCCCTAATTCCATTATACCCCTACCTGCCGGAAAAGGCAACTTGCAGCAAAAATTTTATGTAAATAGATTTTAAAAATCATCACGTTTTACGTTTTACATTTTATGGTGTAAAATCTGCCTGCCGCTCATGACTATTTCCATCCGCACCGTTGACACAATTGAAGATTGCCAGCTCATCGAGCAGCTTGAGATGACCATCTGGGGCAAGGACAGCGTTGAGATTAGCAGTCATCTGCTGCGCGTTATTGCCCTGGAAGGCGGCGTGGTCTTGTTAGCCCTCGATAAAGGCCAGGCCGTCGGCTTTTCTTTTGCCTTTCCGGCCCTGACCGCCGCCAACCGGGTCAAGCTGGTCTCTCACCAAACCGGCGTGCTGCCCCGTTATCAAAGCAGCGGCCTGGGCTACCAGTTGAAGCTCTACCAGCGCCAGGTAGCCTTGAGCCGCAATTTTGACCTTATCACCTGGACTTTTGATCCCTTGCAAGGCCGCAATGCCCGGCTCAACCTGGGCAAACTGGGCGCGGTTTGTAACACCTACAAGCGCCATTTTTACGGCGATATGACCGACGCCCTCAATCGCGGCCTGCCCAGCGACCGCTTCCGGGTGGATTGGTGGCTGGCCTCGGAGCATGTGGCGCGGCGGCTGGCCGGCGAGGCCGCCGAACCGGCCGGCCCCGGCGCCGACTACCCGCTCCTCAACCCCGGCGCCGAACTGCAAAACGGCTTTTTGGTACCCCCGGATACCTTTGATTTGCCCAACACCCCCTTTTGTTTGCTGCAAGTTTTGCCCGATTTGCCCTCGCTCAAGGCGCATTTCCCGGAACTGGCCCTCCGCTGGCGGCTCCACACCCGCGCCGTCTTTGAAGCCTGTTTCAGCCGGGGCTACACCGCCGTCAATTTTCTCCGCCGCGACGACCGCAACTACTATGTGCTGCAAAAAGATTGGCAGCCGGATTAAGGAAAGATTTTATGAAAATCGAACGTATCGAACTGCATCATATCTCGCAGCCGTTGGTCGCGCCCTTCCGCACCAGCTTTGGCACCCAGATTGACCGCTCCTGTATCCTGGTGGCCGTGTACAGCCAGGGGCTGGTGGGCTGGGCCGAGTGTGTGGCCTCGGACGACCCCGGCTACTCCTACGAAACCATCGTAACCGCCTGGCACATTCTGAGCGACTTTTTGATCCCGCCCCTTTTGGGGCAAGAAGTGACCACCCCGGAAGATGTCACCCGCCGTTACGAGTGGGTGCGCGGCCACCCCATGGCCAAAGCCGGCCTGGAAAATGCCGTGTGGGATTTGCTGGCCCAGGCCCAGGGCGTTCCGCTCTCAAAATTGTTGGGCGGTATTCGTAACCGCGTCGAGGTAGGGGTCAGCATTGGCATCCAGCCTACATTGGAACAACAGCTTGAAA
>CAZDMM010000545.1:0-5586 GCA_964505845.1 uncultured Caldilineaceae bacterium | reverse complement strand
AAAGTTGGCAAAGTCCGATTTTTTGCCATCCGGGCCAATCGAGGTAACGGCCAGGACACACTGGGCCCCGGCCGGGTAGTGTGTTTGCTCAATATTCAGATTTCCGGCGGCTCCCACAACCGTTACCCCATGGCGCGTCGCTTCCCGGGTGACTTCTTCCAGCAGATTTGATTTTTCCGGCATCCCCAAACTGAGATTGATGACATTGGCCCCATGCTCGGCCGCATAGACAATCGCTTCGGCCAGGGTGAAAATATTGCCTTCGCCATGCACGTCAAGCACCCGCAAAGGCATAATTTTGGCTTCGGGAGCGACGAGATGAATCACCCCGGCTACATGCGTGCCGTGGCCACCCACATCCGCATCCACCGGCCCGTTGAAAGGGTCATCAGGGGTGGTATCATCGTCCACAAAATCGTAACCTGCGGTCAGGCTGTCCGCCAGGGCCGGGTGATCGAGTTGGACCCCGGTATCAATCACCGCAACAACCGCGCCGGCCCCCCGATTGATTTGCTGGGCCTGAGCTAGATTCAATAATTGGATAGCATACTGTTGAGGGTAGGGCGTGGAGTCTGGCCCGCCAAAAGGGCCGCGGCTCCGGGGATTGGCCTCAGGCGCTTGGTTGATGAAATTTGGCTCGGCAAAGAGCAGCCGGACATCACCTTCCATGGCATCGGTGACCGCTTTAGCATCCTGGCCCGCCGGAGTTTGCAGCAAATAAATACCGGCCAGATGCGACAAGGCCTTGAGGGTGGCGGTGCCGTAAGCAGCATTAATGTCATCAATGGCGACATTCGCCGCCGGATTCAATTTGACGACCAACTGGTCGGGCCGGTAGGGGGCCTGGCCTTCGGCGTACGCAGGCCGGACAACGCCCATCAGGAGGGTCAACCCCAACCCAATGATTAACAACAGCCGTTGTGATAAAATCTGCATGCTCATAAAAATACCCCCTTGAAAAATTAAATTGATTTTTAAAAGGATTGGCATGAGGTAATAGATAGAGACAGCTAACCTTTATTCTTTTAAGGTCGAAAAAATTTGATAAAAGTAACGCAGCTAACCTTAAGAAATTGGTTAGGGTTGGCCGACCAGTACAAACGGGGCCCAGTAATAGGGATGGGGATGGCGCGATTTGTGGGCTAATTGAGCCACGCGCAGGGCCGCCGCCCGCTTCTTGCCCTGGCGCAATTGCTCATACCAGGCGGCCATCAGGCTGGCGGTGGTTTGATCTTGAACCAACCACAGGCTGACCACCAGCGTGGCAGCGCCGGCTCCCAGGAAGGCTCGCGTCAATCCCAGCAGTTCATCCCCCCCAATCACCTGGCTGCGCCCTGATTCACACGCGCTTAAGGTTACCAGGGCCCCGGTGAGATCAAGCTGCATGACGTCGGCGGCCATCAGCCAGTCGTCACTCAATTTTAGGGCCGAGAACATGGGATTGTCGGCCCGGAACAGGCCGTGACATGCCAGGTGTAGCATATCGCAGCCGGGAGCCTCGGCCCGGAGTACGGCCAGCGTGGCCGGGGCGTCAACATATACGGCCGGGTTATCAAGCTGTTGGGCTACGGCCTGGACTTCGCTGGTTACGGCCGGGATCAGCGGGTCGGGTGCGCCGAGCACCAGAGCTTTGCCCGGCTGAGGCGGCGTGCGCCCCTGGCAGAGCGCGAATACGGTGGCGCTGGGCGCATACGAGATTTCGAACCGTTCCAGGAGATACTGCTGGCCATCAAACAGGGCCTGGAAGGGTACCTGATGCAGCGGCCCATGCGGGATGATAACCAGTTTTGGCGGGGCAGCGACCGGACCGCTTGAGGCCGCAGCCGCCGCTTCAGCCAACAGCGGCTCAAGGGGAGCCATCAACTCGTTGTAGAGGGAAGCCAACAGCCGCTGCGCCGATTGCTGCAGCATGCTCATATGCCGCTCGACAAAGGCCGGTCCAGCCCGAAAACGGTCCCACTGGGTGGTCAAACGATAGAGCAGGCCGTGGATCGTCTGAAGGGTGCTGAGATGGCGCACCACCCGGATATGACCCTGGACATTGACAAAAGCCATAAGTTCATCGCCGCAAATGTAATAAGTGAGCAGAATCAGGTCGGGGGAAAGTTGGGGCTGGACGGATTCAAAAGGCAAGGCAGCGGCGAACGGGTCAGTTGCCGGGGCAGTGGCGGCGATCTGGAGGCGCAGCCGGCTAATCTCTTGCTCAAGTTCAACCGCTCGGGCCTGGAGGTTGGGCCAGGGAGCATCTCCCTGGCTATCATCTCGACTGCCCAGCCACCTGTTGTAGATGCCGTTCAGGTCCGCCTGCAAAGTTCGGAGCCGGCTCTCCGCCTCAATTTCTGCCGGCTGGGGTAATTTCGAATCAATCGCGCCGGTGAGTAAGTCTACCAGGGTGCGCGATTTGGCCCGCTCGGCAATGTTAAAGGCGCGCTGCACACTTTCCTGGTCGTTAAAGCCTAGATAGAGTTGAACCAACTCCTCATAAGCCGCCACCTTGTCACGTAAGAATGAAGCCCGCAGCATCTCTTGAGCGAGAGCGCCGCGCAGCGATTCGATGTCATTCACGGCAGCCTCAAGTAAAGTTTGCGCCTCTTGCCGGCGGCCTTGATGCCGGCGTACCTGGCCGAGGCGCTGATTCACGCGATAGCGTAAGTGGGGTAGGGCCAGGGTATCCGCCAGGTGTTGGGCCTGCAGTAGGTGGAGTTCAGCCTGGGCCACATCCGGCAGAAGCAGGTCGGCCAGACGCAAATGGGCGTAGATGATTTGCACGGGCCAGTCATGGCCGGAGGTGAGGGCCAGCGCCTGGCGCACGGTAGACAGGGCGGCCTCACGCTCGCCGCGGCCGACCAGCAGAGCGGTCTGTTCCAGCAGCACACTGGAGAGGTGGGGGATATTGCCGGCAGCCGCGAACAGGCGGGCCGCCTCGGCCAGAACTGGTTCAGCCTGCCCAAATTGTGACTGGGCGAGCAGGGCGGAACCTATCCCCCGCAAAGCCCTGGCCCGGTCATGGGCCATTCCGGCGCTCTGCAGCAGGCGGTCGGCTTCGCGGTAAGAGGCCAGCGCCTCAGGATAGAGATTAAGGGCCAGATAGGTTTCGGCGGTGTCAAGCAGCAGCACCGCTTCATCGGCCAGGGCATCCATAGATTGGAGCAAACGGCGGGCCTGTTCAAAAGCGTCCAGGCTGCGCATGTAGCTGCCGAGCAGCAGGTAAGCGTTGCCGGCATTGAGGAGCGTCTGGGCGTGCAGCAGGGTCAAGCCGGCTTCGGCCCCAATGGCGGCAGCGGTCTCGAAGGCCGCCAGGGCTTCACTCCCTCGGCCCAAGTTCAAAAGAATCACGCCGCGGTTATTAATGATGTCGGCCTGGCGTTCGGTCAGGTTAAGGTCAAGGAAACAGGCTTCAGCCGCAGCGTAGACGTTAAGCGCTTCATCATAGCGGCCCATAAATTCGTAAGTAACGCCACAGGCCTGGTGGGTGAGCGCCACCAACAACTTGGCCTCCTCCGGCGTGGGAGGCGCTTTAAGTTGGCCGGCCTGATTAAGGGTATTAACCACTATCTGACCGGCCGCCAGGGCTTCTTGATAACGACCTAACTCGTTAAGTACGGTCATCAAGCCGATATTTGTCCGCAAGGCTTGCAGTTCCTCCCCCACGGCCAGGTAGCCCTGGCGGGCCGACTCGATCAAGGCGAAGGCCGTTTCAAATTCGGCGTCAATGGCGTATGTCTGGGCCTGGATATAGGCCACGCGGGGGATGGCGGCAGGCGCAGCCGCCCTATCGGCCAGTTCGGTGCAAACGCCGGCCAAGCGGCGGGCCTGGCCAGGGTCGCTGTCAATTAAATGGGTCGCCAGGTCGAGTAACCGGGCCAGGCCGCCCATATTCAGCAACCCCGCCGCAGATAAAAAAGCCGCACGTTCTTCTAACGCCGGCAAAGCCAGTAGACTTTTAATTATCTCGGCATCAAGAGATTGGCTCACCTGCTTAACTCAATCGGCTTGATTGTAATTTCAACTTGAGCGGTACTTAAAATCATTTCATAAACGCCAGGCGGAACAGCGTCCAGGAAAAATTCGCCCAATTCGTCGCTGGTAGTCAGGCTAATTTCAACCATATCTCGCAACAACTGGACACTGAAAGCATCTGGCCTAGTTGCCCTATTTGGAAAGATTTGGCCGCTGACATTTAAAAGCTGATCAAACGCGCGCGGCTGAATATTAAGGGCAATCTCGGCGGCATCGGTGGTATAGATGAGCTGCCGCGGCGCAGCCTGGGCCGCAGCGCGAAGACCGGCGGTGGCCGCCTGTAGCCCACTGTCAAAAGTCAGCGCCGCAACGAGCCGCTGCAGCAAACCGGGCTGGCTCCGTTTTTGGCGGTAAGCCTCAAAGCGGCGCATTAAAAGCTCTCGTATCTCTGGGGGCGGCGGGGCCAGAACAGTGCTCGCGCTGATTTGGATAAATTCTCGCAGCCAGGCTACCCTGGCCTGAGTAGCTTCATCAGCCCCGGCCACTTGCGCCGCAACGAGGGTGGCCTCTTTTTCGCTTAGTTTGCCTTCAACCCAATCAAGCAGGCGAGCAAAGGTGAGTGGGGGTGATTTTGACATGGCGCTCTTATCTCCAGGGGGATATTTCGCAGTTTTTCATTATTTTCACTTAACAAATGCCCGTAAGGAAGTAAAAAATACAATCGTTCGAAATCTTGGGCCAGGTCGCAGCCCGGCTGCGCTAGAGGAGCTGCTTTAAGCGTTCGAGACAGCGGGCGCGGGTAGGGCCGATACTCCCGACGGGCAGGTCGAAGCGGGCGGCCAGATCGGCATAAGAGGGTTGTTCGGTATCAAAATAGAGAGCGAGGAGGAGATTACGGCAGCGTTCATTGAGTTGGGCCAGGCCGTGATTTAACCACTCCAGCAGTTCCCACCGCTCGCCGGACTCGCTGCTGGCCTGGCCCAACAAGGTTACACTTTGACCCAGATCTTCGGCCTCATTGACCGCCTCACGTTTATCGCGCTTCAATAAACGCCAGGTGTGACGCCGGGCTACGGTGGCTAACCAGGGGCCAAGATGACTATCGTCGGCCAGCCCGTCCAGGCTTTGCAATAAAATGGTGAAGGTCAATTGGGTAATATCAGCGGCGTCCTCGCGGGAAAGTCCGTAACGCAGCGGGATGGAAAATACCAGGCGCTCATACTGGTTTAATAGAGTAGCCCAGGCCCGCGTATCACCCTGACGGCAGGCATGGATAAGTTCTTGATCTGATGGGCGCCAATTCATCCGTATTTCCGGCTGGCAATTTGCAAACAAAACCTTCCCGGAAGCTCAACGTAATCAGGGTTACATCACTCTCAAATAGCTTCCGGGAAGGTGTAACAATTTGGTCTTCCAAAATCTGGAACTTACCCAAAAATTCAAATTAAGGATAGCCGCCCCTTATGGGATCACGACCCCAACAACCGGCTTCCCCACTTTCATTTTAACACATCTACCTCAACTTTTCCAGCTTTCAAACGAGCTTCTTGCCGCGTGGCAGGAAAGATTAGTAGTTCTTAGTCAATAGACTTTTGACGAGGTGACATAAAGATAATAAACTAACTG
>CAZDMM010000544.1:0-5595 GCA_964505845.1 uncultured Caldilineaceae bacterium | reverse complement strand
TCGGAAAATAGAATCTTCAGGCAAATACACCGGGGCGACCATATCTTCATCGGCCCGGGCTGCGGTGAACCGCAGTATCTGGTTCAGGCGCTCATCAAATATGTTGAGTCACACCCTGGCGATTTATTTGATACCGAGGTTTACCAGGTGTGGAGCATGGGCATGGCCCCTTACGCCGACAAAAAGTTCAGACACCATTTTCGTTACAACTCTTTTTTTATCAGCGATACTACTCGTGAAGCTGTCAATCAAGGGCTGGCCGACTATACCCCCGTTTTTCTGTCCCAAACGCCGGAGTTGTTCAACCGCAAGCTGGTGCAGGTAGATGTTGCCCTGGTTCAAACCTCGTGGCCCGACGAGCATAGCTACATGAGCCTGGGGGTCAGTGTGGATATTACCAAAGCCGCTGTGCAAAACGCCAAAATGGTAGTCGCCCAAATGAATGCCCACATGCCCCGCGTGCATGGCGACGGCTTTATCCACATCTCAGAGGTTAACTATATCATTGCCCACGATGAGCCTCTTTTGGAATTAAGCGTAGTGGTGGATGACGCCGTGGCCCAACAGATTGGGGCCTATGCCGCCCGGTTGGTGCAAGATGGAGATACCATTGAGGTTGGTTACGGCAGCACCCCCAATGCTATTTTACCCTATTTAAAAGATAAAAAACACCTGGGAGTCCACACCGGCCTGCTCACCGACGGCATTGTAGAGCTGATGAAAGCCGGCGTCATTGACAACAGCCAAAAAACGGCTAACCGCGGCCGGACGGTTGCTACCTTTTGCATGGGCAGCCGGCAAACCTATGAGTATATCCATGACAACCCGGCCATCGAGTTCCGCACCGCCGATTATACCAACAACGCTCTGGTGATTGCCCGGCACGATAATATGACGGCCATCAACAGCGCCCTGGAAATTGACCTGACCGGCCAGGTCAGCGCCGAATCTATCGGCAAAACCTTCTATCGCGGCCTGGGCGGCAACGCCGATTTTGTGCGCGGCGCAGTTTTGGCCCGCAACGGCAAGGCTATCCTTACCCTGCCCTCCACCGCCGAAAATGACGCCATCTCCAGAATTGTGCCGGTCTTGGATGAAGGGGCGGGAGTCACTCTCAACCGGGGTGATATTCACTACGTCGTCACCGAGTATGGCATTGCCTATTTGCACGGCAAAAATGTGCGAGAACGAGCCATGGAATTAATCGCCATTGCTCACCCCAAGTTCAGGCCCTGGCTTATTGAAGAAGCCAAAAAACGCAACCTTATTTATCAAGACCAGGCTTTTATTCCCGGCGAGCGGGGCATGTACCCGGCCAATTTGGAAGCTTACAAAACTACCCCAAAAGGATTAGAAATTTTTCTACGCCCGGTCAAAATCAGCGATGAGCCGCTGCTGAAGGATTTTTATCACAGTTGTTCTGAGGAGAATCTTTACCGCCGGTTTATGTCGGTGCGGCGCAGCATCTCTCACGAACAGTTGCAGGAATTTTCGGTCATTGACTATACCCAGGACATGGTGATCCTGGCCATCATCAAAACGGGCGAGGAAAAAGAAGAGGTTATCGGCATTGGGCAATACAGTGTGGATAACGCCACCCATACCGCCGATGTCGCCTTTGCCGTGCGGGATGATTTTCAGGGCCAGGGCGTGGCCTCTGAGTTGCTGGCCTATCTGACCTACCTGGCCAAAAAGCGGGGGCTGCTCGGCTTTACCGCCGATGCCTTGTTCGACAACATCAGCATGCTGCACGTTTTTGAGCGAGGGGGCTTTGATTTGAAAAAAACTGTTGAGGCGGGCGTGTATAAGCTGACCATGATGTTCAGAGGTCTCTAAAAAATGTCAACCATCCGTTGAAATTGTGACATTTATCACTAAATTTTATCTCGTCTTTTGAGTATACTACATACAATCAATATATCACCAGTTTAAGGGCGGCAGCCCTATGCCGCCTGCGTATCCCTGTCGGATTATCTGAGGCGGCTGCTTGCTGTTGTAGCTGCTCTCAAACGGAGTATTTATGTTTGACTCACTCTTCAACCCCAGCTCGATCGCCATCATTGGCGCTTCACGCACTCCGGGCAAGTTGGGCTATGCCATCCTGGGCAACCTCATCGAAAGTAAATTTACCGGGCCAATTTATCCCATCAATGCTAACCCGCCCGGCCCCGGTGAAAACAACGATATAATGGGTTATCCGATTTATCCTTCACTGGCGGCTGTGCCCACCCCGGTTGGGTTGGCGGTGATTGTTCTACCCGCCAGGGCGGTGATGTCCTCCCTGGAAGACTGCGCCAAACATAAAGTGGGCGCGGTCATCGTCATTTCGGCCGGCTTCCGTGAAACGGGCGGCGAAGGCCTCAAGCTTGAACGACAAATGGCGGCCCTGGCCGAAAAACACCGCATGCCTATTGTTGGCCCCAACTGTTTGGGCGTGATAGATACCATTGCACCTTATAACGCCTCGTTTGCGGTGGGCATGCCTCGCCGGGGTAAAATTGCTTTTATGTCCCAATCTGGCGCGCTCTGTACCGCCGTGCTCGATGTGGCCCAGGCCCAAAATATCGGCTTTTCGCGCTTTGTATCGCTGGGTAATAAAGCCCACCTGAATGAACTGGATTTTTTACGCAGTTGGGCCACCGACCCCGAAAGCAAAGTGATTATGGCTTACCTGGAAGGCATTGTTGACGGCGAACGCTTTATGTGCGAGGCCCGTCAAATTACTAAAAGGAAACCGGTTATCGCCATTAAAAGCGGGACAACCAGCGGCGGCTCGCGGGCAGTTTCTAGCCATACCGGCACCCTGGCCGGCTCTGAGCGGGCCTACGAAGCCGCCTTTAAGCAGGCCGGGGTCTTACGGGCCGCTTCGGTGGGCGAATTGTTTGACCTGGCCACCGCCTTTGCCCGCCAGCCGCTCCCCCAGGGCGACCGCATCGCTGTGGTCACTAACGCCGGCGGCCCCGGCATCATGGCTACCGACGCCCTGGAACGAGGCGGCCTGAAACTGGCTACCCTGAGCGAAGCTACCCAAAATTCTCTGTGCCAGGCTCTGCCGGCCGCCGCCAGCGTGCTCAACCCCATTGATGTGTTGGGGGATGCTCGCTCCGACCGCTACCGAATTGCCATCCAGGCCGCCCTGGCTGATGAGAATGTAGACGCACTGCTGGTCATTTTGACGCCCCAATTCACCACCGAAATAGAGGAAACTGCCCAGGCCCTGGTTGAAGCTAACGAAGCCCAACCCAACGGCCGGCGCAAGCCGGTGCTGGCCTGCTTTATGGGCGAAGCCCACATGCAAGAAGCGCTGCGGCTCTTCTCCAAACGCAGCATCCCCTCTTACCCCATCCCAGAACGCGCCGCAGTCGCCTTGCAGGCGATGGTAGCCCAGGCCAGGTGGGCCAAAGAACCCCTGCCGCAGTTTGAACGGTTTGAGGTAGACCGGGAAAGTGTGGTCTGCACCTTTGATAAAGTGCGCGCCGATGGGCGCATAAAAATTGGCGATGCCGAGAGCCGGGATATTTTGACGGCTTACGGCATCCGGGTGCCTCGCTCCAAGCTGTGCCCTAACGCTGAGGAAGCCGTTGCTTTTGCCGCTGAAATTGGTTTTCCGGTGGTGATGAAAATTGCCTCACCCGATATCCTGCACAAAACCGATGTCGGCGGGGTTCGGGTCGGCATCGAGAGTCCCACCGATGTGCGCGATGCCTTTGATTTGATGGTCTACCGCGCCCAAAAATACCAACCTCAGGCCCAAATTTGGGGCTGCCTGGTCCAAGAGCAGGTACGCGGTGGTAAAGAAATTATTACCGGCATGAACCGCGACCCGCAGTTTGGCCCGTTGGTGATGTTTGGCCTGGGCGGTATTTATGTGGAAGTCTTAAAAGATGTGTCCTTCCGGATTGCCCCGTTTGATCGTAAAGAAGCAGCCGCTATGCTCAAAGAGATTCGCAGCTTTGGGCTGCTGCAAGGGGTGCGGGGTGAACCGCCCGCCGATTTGGAAGCGGTGGCCGATACGCTTTTACGCCTCTCGCAACTGGTTACCGATTTTCCAGAGATTGTGGAGATGGATATCAATCCCTTGATGGTTTTTGAAAAAGGACGAGGCGCTATGGCCGTGGATATGAGGCTGGTGCTAAAATCATGACCGCAGACCGCCGACGGCTGACTATTGCAAGGACGGTCCGCTGTCGGCGGTTTGCGGCCATCTAAAGGAGTGTGAAAATGGCGATCAATTTATACATTACTTCAACCCAAAATTTTTCTGGCAAAAGCGCCGTTTGTGTGGCTTTGATGCACCGCCTGCTCAAAGATGGCTACCGGGTGGGGTATCTTAAACCTTTTAGCAGCGCCGCCCGAGTTATAGCCGAAAGCAGCGTTGATGAAGATGCGCGCTTTATCAAAGAGACTTTTAAACTGAGCGAACCGGTGGAAATCCTGGCGCCGGTGGTAGTGACCAACCAACGCATGCGCAAGATTCTGGCAGAGGGCGGTGTGGATTACCGCGAAGAAGTAAAACAAGCGACGGCGATGGTAAGCCGGGGTAAAGATATTGTGTTGATGGAGGGCAGCGACAATTTCCGAGAAGGTTATATTGTCAACCTGTCGCTGAACGAGGTGGTTGATTTAATGGATGCCAAAGTCATCACCATTGTCGGCTACCACAACAGCTTGCAGGTGGTAGATGATATTTTAACCGCCCTGGATCGGCTGCGAGAGCGGCTGGTGGGCGTTATTATCAACGCCGTGCCGGAGCATCGTTTAGAATATGTGCATGAATTGGTCATCCCCTATGTCCAAAAGCAAGGGGCTAACCTGTTAGCCGTGCTGCCCTACCAGCCCAGGCTGCACTCCATCAGTATTGGTGAGATTGTGCAGGCTTTGCAGGGTGAACTGCGCTGCGGAGAGTGTGAAGAGGATTTGGTGGAAAATCTTACCATCGCCGCTATGAATGTAGAGCAGGCCCTCAAATATTTCCGAGAGATCAAAAATAAGGCCGTGATTGTGGGCGGCGACCGGCCCGATATTCAGCTAGCAGCTTTGGAGACCTCTACCAAAGTGCTTATTTTGACCGGGCATATCCCCCCAAATCCCATGATTGAAGCCAAAGCGATTGAGCAGGGGGTTGCCATCATCCTTTCTCCGCATGATACCCTCACCACCGTGGAGAAGGTGGAGCACTTCTTTGGCAAAAGTCGTTTCCACCAGGCTGAAAAGGTTCACCGCTTTGAGATGTTGCTGAATAACACCCTGGATTTTGGCGAACTTTATCAGAAAATTGGGCTGCAAAGATAAATTTACGATTTACGATTGAAATGGCTGACCCGTTTTAATCGTAAATCGTAAATCGGTTTAGCTACCTGGGCAATTTCTCAGGCAGAATATCCCGCAAGCGTGGATTCGCTGCATCTCTGGGTGAGAGCAGCGGCGATTCCACTCCCCAGGGCAGAGCCACCTCCGGGTCATTCCAGGCCACCCCAAATTCATCGGCTCCATTATAATAATTATCCACCACATAAATCAACGTTGCATCGGTGAGCGCCACAAAGCCGTGCGCCACCCCCACCGGAATAAATATGCCGACCTGGTTTTCTGCGC
>CAZDMM010000543.1:0-5601 GCA_964505845.1 uncultured Caldilineaceae bacterium | reverse complement strand
GTTGAATATCGGCCAGCAGGCCCCACTCAAAGCGGGAGCGCAGCCGGTCTTCCAGGGTGTTAATGGCCTTGGGGGGGCGGTCGCTAGAAAGGACAATCTGGCCGCCGGAGGAGTGCAGGGCATTAAAAGTGTGGAAAAACTCTTCTTGGGTACTCTCTTTGCCGGCAATAAACTGGATGTCGTCAATCAGCAAAAAATCGGTGTTGCGGTATTTTTCCCGGAATAATTCGGTAGACTGGGTGCGGATGGCGTTGATCAAGTCATTGGTAAAGGTTTCGGAGGTGGTGTAAATAACGGTTTTGTGGTGTTCCAGGGCATAATGGGCAATGGCCTGGAGCAGGTGGGTTTTGCCTAGCCCCACTCCGCCATACAAAAAGAGGGGATTGTAGGCGTCAGCGGGTCTTTCGGCCACGGCCAGCGAGGCGGCATGGGCCAGCCGATTAGAAGCGCCAACGATAAAATGTTCAAAAGTATATTTTAAGTTTAACATAGGCCGCTCTGTACCTGGTTGAAGTTGACCATTGCCTTTGAGATAGGAAGGGTGTCCGTTCTTGGCCGGCGTGGGTGGAGATTCCCACAAGATAGGCGCAGTCAGGTCAATCTCATTAGCCAGATGGTCTACCACAAACTGCAAATTCACCGTGCGCCCCAAGATGTGGGTGGCGGTCCGGTTAATTTGGGTAAAGAGCCTGTTCTCAAGCCAGTCTTTAGCAAAAGCACTGGTGGTGCCGATGACTAAATTTTGGTCATCCTGGTCAACTAGTCTGGTATCTTTAATCCACGTGTCATAGGTGGCCTTGGGCATTTGCAAGCGAAGCTGATCCAGGATGGCTTGCCATGTTCGGTTTGCATCCATAAGACCTTCTCCCAAAAAATTTGGTGTTTTTATTTGATAGGGTTGGTATAACATTTTGTTCCAACTCAACAGTTAGCGCATTTGGTTTCCCCGGCCCACGACTTTTTGCCGCGTTTTTAGGGGACAAAAAGAGAACGGTGCAGCAGCATGACTCTGCCCTGCCAGTCAAACAGGCTCGACCTTGAGATAAGGTGTTTTGGCCCAGGGATTTAGATTACTTTTTTCGTGACGACTGTGTGCTGGAGATAGATGTAAGGAAGGGCCTCTTATACGCAAGTGCAGACTTTAACCGGATGTTGACCCGTCTGCACCCTTTCTCTCTAGCGGCAAACCTTGTCAAGAGAAATAAGATAAGTATGACAGCCCAAAGGAGTTATTTTGAGGACTGCTTAACCCTCCGCTACAGTCGGAGAGCATTTTACCAGACCTACAGAAGGCTTGCAATACGCCCACCTTAAAAAAGGGGAGGGTGAGGTTTTTTTTAAGAAAAGTTATGGTGAGTCACAATTTAGTTGTGGATAAGGTGTTGATAAAGCCAAAAACTCTGCGTATAACCCTGGGAGAAGCGGGGGAAAAGCCGGGAGTCAGCCCCACTATGCCTAAATTTCAGAAATTGAAATTTAACTTTTGGGGTGGACTCTGCCAAAAATTGACAAAGCACCGGGGGGTAGTATAATTATTCACAATTATTTTATTGAAATTATAAAATTTATCATCAATGAGGTAAGGTTGTGTCTGAGCGAGTAACAGGAACGGTAAAATGGTTTGACGCCTCTAAAGGCTATGGTTACATTGACGCCGGGCTGGGTGAGCAGGTTTTTGTGTATTACCAAACCATTACAAGTAATGGTTCAAAAAACCTGCTGGCGGGTGATCGGGTTGAGTTTTCGCTCAATCGCCGGCCACGCGGCCTGGTGGCGTCAGAGGTAACCCGGCTCTAAAGTGGCCCTATTTTTTGTCCCCACACAGCCCCGGCTCAACCGGGGCTTTTTTTATCTGGAGATGTGCATGGGCATGATGACGTGAGTGAATTTTTCATCACCGATAGGCCGCAGCACCCCTGGGCTGGCCGGGGCCGAGGTTTCCAGGGCTACCTGGGGACTATCAATAATAGACAGCACATCCATAAGGTATTTGGCGTTAAAAGCAATCTCAATTTGGTTGCCTTCGATGGAGGCGTCAATATCGGCCACGTTATCGCCCAATTCGGCGCTGGTGGCTACCAGCGTGACTCGCCCATTCATCAATTCATCGCCCGACGGGTTGATTTCTAACTTGACAATGTTGGCCGAGTCGCGGGCAAATAGATGTGAAACCCGCACCGCCTTTAAGAAGTTGTTGGTATCCAGCACGGTGCGAGTGGTGTAACTTTTGGGAATAATTTGGTTATAATCGGGGAATTTGCCTTCAATCAACTGCGAAACCAGGTCAATATCTTGCAGGTGAAATAAAATCTGTTTGCGGGCGGGCGTAATGATAACCTCAACCGGCTGTTCCTGGTCGCCAGAGATGCGGGCTAATTCCATCAAGGCGCGGGCGGGCACGATGACTTCGCTCATGTCGCCAAAGTTTTGTTTGAGTACCGCCGCTTTAACCGAGAGCCGGAAGCCGTCGGCTGCGGCCATAGTCAAATTGTCGTCATTGAACTGTACCAAAACCCCGGTGAGGATAGGCCGGCTTTCATCGGTGGCGGCAGCAAAGACCACCTGGTTAATCATGGTGCGGAGCGAGGTGGGGTCAAGCTTAAGGGTGGCGTCGCCGTTGGTGGCCGTGGGGACAATGGGAAATTCCTGGGCATCAATGCCTTTGATATTTGACTCGATGCGGGCGCACTTCAAGTTGAGCGTTTGGGTATCCTGGTCCAGCTTGATGTCAATCCGCTCCGGGGGCAGCGAGTTGACAAATTCACTCAACAGGCGGGCCGGAATGGTGATCGCGCCTTCCTGTACCACTTTGGCCCCCACCCAGCAATTGATGCCAATTTCCAGGTTGGTGGCCGATAGTTTGAGTTTTTCGCCGTCGGTGGCCAGCAATACATTGGAGAGCACCGGCAGGGTGCTGCGGCTGGCTACCGCCCGCCCCACAATGCTCAGGCCCTTGGCCAAATTTTCTTGTAAACAGGAGAGTTGCATAGCTGACCTCCACTGGTCGGCAGTTGATTTTTTAACCTTTGGGATATCGGGGTAAAGCTATTACCACCCTTAGTGGTACATTTGAATATAGTATACTACATTTGGTGTAACTGGACAAAGCGCAAGCGCCCAGAATCAGGGCATGTTCAAATTCTCACCTTCCCGGAAGCGTATCTATTCAGCAGACCCATAGAATCATTTCTTTTTCGCCGGGATTTGGGGATTAGGAGATGAAATTTTTAGATTAAATCCCCAAATCTCCTGATCCCGGCAAAAAGTTATCGGTTTTGGTAGCTTTTGCTGAATAAATACGCCGTGCCCTGGTTCAAAATCTGGCTGACAATTTTACTTGGAGCTTCCGGGAAGATTTGTCAAGTGGTTGGGAATCCACTGATCCAGAATCAAAATAGGCAACCTCCGTTTGAAGGCTGCCTATTTTTGCTGCTGTTCTGGTGAGTTAGCGCCGCTACTCTTTACGACTCAAGAGAGACCTGGCGGCCCCGGCGCCGAGGGCGATCAAAATCAAGCCACCGATAATGGCTGCGCCGGCCGAAATATGGCGTGGGGCAATGGCGCCGGTGGTGGGTACAAGCTCGGTTTGCGCCGGCGGAGGGGCCGCGGCCACTCCCACCAAAGAAACGTCATCCACATCAAAGTTAACTTCGGTGCCGGTGGGGAACTTCTTCAGACCGCGAATGAAGAGGCTGATGCGGTTGGAGCTACCGGTTTGGACGGTTCCGGTAATGGTTTCGTAAAAGAGGGGTTTGTCGTCGGGAAAGTCGCCGTTGGAACCCTGCCGGAACTGCTCGGTCAAGGGCATCAGATGCCAGGTTTGGACATTCTGGTAGCTGCCCTGCCCGCTAAAATCAACCCCCCAGTGCATTTCTACCTCTGATTTGTTGCGGGCGTCGGGGTGGGCCTGGCTGCGCATAATGGCGTGTAGGGTAAGGTTGTAGGTGGTATTGGGGGCCACATTGACGGTTTGATAAATGGCAATGATGCGGTCTAAAACATTGGCTTCAACCTCAAAAATTTCCATGAGTTGGGCGTGCTGGCCGGTGCGGAGGGCTTCGGCCCAGGTTTCATCATACCAGCCAAAGTGGGCCTGCCCGTTGCTGTAGGGCTGCCAGTGGAGCGCCACGCCGTTGTTGCTGTTGGTGGTATCGCGCTGCTCAAAGCTGCCATTTTGGATGACGTCGGTTCCACCACCCTGGTTGGGCGGTAGCTGCGCCTCAATCCGGGAGTCAACTGTGGCAACGGTAAAGCCGGTCAGAACTAATGCTGCCAGAAGAAAACAACTTAAAATGAGCGTGGCTGCTATCTTGCTGTGTTGGGGGGATAATTTCACCATGCTGAAGCTCCTCCATCCTAAATTGAAAATAGACATAATAATTCAAGGAACCCAAACCTAACTTATCATAACATAACTACAGGTATTTTTCAATACGTGTAGTAAGATTATGGTAAATAGCCATCAGTTTAAGGGAGTTTTAAAGTCATAGATGCCGCCCTGGCAGGACCAGCGGGTCTGACAGCCAGCGCAGACAAGTGCGTCTGCCGGCGTTGAGGCGGGCAATGGCGGGGTGGGCGTAAGCTCAGAGGAACCGCAGGCCGGGCAGCAAAAGAAATTGGCGGGAAGCAAGGCCGCAGGTTTGTGAGGGTGAGCCTGTAAAAATAAGCTGGGGGTAAGCTGCCACCAGTTGCCGGTGGGTTGGGCCAAACTATCTAACCTGACCAACCAGGATGTGGGCAGCAGCCGCTTTAAGAGGTTGATGCGATAATGCGAAACCGAACGCGTATTTTGAATGTGAAAACCAACCGCCTGGAATTGTTGGCGCATCCAGGCCGGGTGAAAATTAAAATTCAGCTCCACAAATTCATAGGGGACCGGGTCAAAGGGATTCCACTGCTGCCGGCGCAGCAGCCAACGGGCAACGGCTTTGAGGTTTAATTTGCTGGCGTACTCAATGACCGCTGTTCCGTTGGGGGCCAGCACCCGGTAGAGTTGGCGCAGGGCGGCGGGCACGTCGGCCAGGTGGTGCATCACCCGGACCATGGTCAGGGCGTCAAAGGCGTTGTCGGTAAAGGGTAATTGGTAAATATCTGCCGCCACGTAAATATAGCGGGGGGAGTAGCCTAAATAGCGCTGCGCTTCTTCTAATTGCGAGCGAGCATAATCCATGAGGATAACTTGTGAATAACCCTGGTATAAATCGGCCAGCCGGCCAAAACCGGCCCCAATTTCGATGAGGCGCTGGCCTTGCGGGGGCAGCAGTTTTTGCAAGGCCACCCGCTCCACCCCATCTTCGTAGGCTCGCTGCTGGCCTTCCCAAAATTCGGTGCGATAGCGGCTGCCTTCGTAATCACAGATACGGGTCAAAAGAATCTCCCATGAAATATTATGTCGTGTGTTTCACGTGAAACAATGGGATGAAAAGGGGAGACAATAAGGCGATCAATAATTCGTCTTACCATCTCCTCCCCTCATCGCCTCTCAATAGGCGTTCCGGTCGGTGAAGATGCTGATCAGGGTGCGAATCATAATGCGCAGGTCCAATGCGACCGACCAATTTTCTATATACCACAGGTCGTACTTGGTGCGTTCTATAATGG